>CAIPNE010000703.1 GCA_903866355.1 uncultured Gammaproteobacteria bacterium | reverse complement strand
GTAGATAATCTTCCCCTCTTTGGTGGCGTCCGTGAGGAGGATCGAGTCGAAGCTGTTGTCAGCCATCACCTTCAGCAGCTCCAGACTATCGTCATCACTGCCCAGCGTTTGTTTAATTGAAGCGGCCATCGTGGTGTCCTTTCGTCGTGAATTTAAAATAATCTGGTGAAATTACACCGCTTGCCTGCAATTACCAAGAGCGATCTGCAGCCTGCTCGACACCCGCGTGCCGGCCGCGCGCCGCGGGCCAGCCCGGCGGGACGCCGACCCTGTCCCGGTTTTATACTTTCCATCACTTTCGGATAGGAGCGCGCGCCGCCATGCTTGCCTCACACAAACGCACCGCCTTGGCAGACCGGGTACGCCGCCGCGAACTCACGGTCGCGCCCGGGGTGTTCGACCTCATCTCTACCCGCATTGCCGATGCCCAAGGGCACGCGGCGCTGTACATGACCGGTTACGGCACGGTGGCCTCTCATCTGGGCTTGCCGGATGCGGGGTTGGCGAGTTTTAGCGACATGTGCGGCCGGGCTGCCGCGATGGCGGGTGGGAGCGTAACGCCGCTCATTGCGGATGCCGACACCGGCTACGGCGGGCTGCTGAATGTGGCGCACACGGTGCGCGGATTTGAGGCCGCAGGGGTGGCGGCAATCCAGCTAGAGGACCAGGAATTCCCGAAGAAATGTGGGCACGCCGGACCTCGGCGCGTGATCGCGCAGGCTGACATGGTCAAAAAAATCGAGGTCGCCTGTGCGGCCCGGCAAGATCCCAATTTTCTCGTCATCGCGCGCACCGATGCGCGCAGTGGACTGGGCTTGGCGGTGGCCATCGACCGCGCTCGGGCGTACCTCGCGGCGGGTGCGGATGTCTTGTTTGTGGAGGCGCTGGAGAGCGAAGCGGAGTTTGCGGCGGCGGCGGCGGCCATCGATGCACCCCTGCTGGCCAATATGGTGGAGGGTGGCCGCTCGCCGGTACTGCCCGCGGCCACGCTGCGGGCAATGGGTTATGCGATTGCGATCTACCCCGGCACGGGCTTTCTAGCCGCCGCGGCAGCGCTGCAAAGTGCCTATCAGCAGTTGCGTGATACGGGCAGCAGCGCCGGGCTGAGCACGCCGCTCTACGCGCTGTCCGATATGCACACCCTGATGGGTTTTGACGCCGTCTGGCAATTTGATCAGCAATGGCAGGACTAGCGTTGCCTACCGTCCATTGGGATATCCGGCCGGGTGCGCGTGCTAGGCGCGGGCCCGCGGCTCGATCTGCTGGCCTCACGCGACCACCGGCGTAGCCCCGCGATGCACCCCGACACCCTCGCCCAATTACGTCGAGATTCGGTGCCGCTCTTCAACGCCAATCGCATGAAGATCGGCATTTTTGGCTGTAACGTCAGTAACGGCGGCACCATCAGCAAAGCGCCCACCTCGCACCGGCCGACCTTTGCGCACAATCTGTTGATTGCTCAAACCGCCGACCGTCTGGGCCTGGAGTTCCTAGTGCCGTTCGGGCGCTGGAAAAGTTTTGGCGGCGAGACCGAGTACAACGGCGACTGTATGGAGGTCTACACCTGGGCCGCGGCGCTGGCGGCACGCACCGAGAAAATCATGCTGTTTGCGACCTCGCATGTCTCGACGATGCATCCTATTCTCGCGGCGAAGCAGGGCGCCACCATCGACCATATTTCCAACGGGCGCTGGGGTCTTAACGTGGTATGTGGCTGGTACGCGGCCGAAATGGAAATGTTCGGCGAGCGTCAATCACCGCACGACGATCGCTACGCGCGGGCCGGTGAATGGGTGCAGGTGGTCAAACGGCTATGGTGCGAGAATCATTTTGACCATGTGGGCGAACACTACCGGATAACCGATGGTTATCTCGAACCCAAGCCTGTGCAGCAACCCTATCCGGTGATCGTGAACGCCGGGGTGTCAGCGGCGGGGCGAGATTTTTCTGCCCGCCACGTGGACTTCAATTTCATCACCATGGATTCGGTGGAATCCGCCGCGAGTATCGCCGCCGACGTGCGCCAGCGCGCCCACGGCTATCACCGGGAAATTGGCGTGCTGGGTTATGGCTTTATCCTCGTACGCGATACCGAACGTGAAGCCCGCGCTGCTTTCAACGCCATCATCGAGGCCGGTGACTGGGGGGCAGCGCGCAATATCATGCGGGTGCTGGGGATGGAGAGCGATTCCTTCAACGCCCAGATTGAACAATTCGCCCGGCGCTTCGTCGCGGGTTGGGGTGGCTATTTGATGGTCGGCACGCCGGAGTCGGTGACGGCGCAATTCGTCGCACTGGCGCGCGCGGGGGTGGAAGGCATGGCGCTGGTTTGGCAGGACTACGCGCAGGAATTGCCGTATTTCGGCGAGCGCGTGTTGCCCCTGATGCGGCAGGCGGGTTTACGGATCTGAGTCGCTCACCGCGTGGCGCCTGCCGTGGGCGCGCATTGCGGTGGGTGAGCTAGACGCGCGCGTCGGCGTCCATCAGTACTGCGACTCGTCCGATTGCCGTGCGGCCCAGCACCGCCGCCATCGCTTGCTGAAAATCAGCCAGCGGGTAAGTGGCGGCGATGTGTGGCCGGATGCGACCTTCTACAAACCAATCAAACAACTGTTGGAGCGTGGCGCGCATGCGCGGCTCAAATTCTTCGCGCTTATCTTGCGGGCTCCAGCCGTAGTAGTAGCCCAGATTAAGCCCGCAGACCGTGAGGTTTTTTACCAGCAATAAATTAGCCGGGATATTGGGAATGTCGCCGCCGGCGAAACCCACCGGCATGATCCGCCCTTCCGGTGCCATGCAGCGCAGTGACTGCGTAAAGACCTCACCGCCGACTGGGTCGTAGACCGCGTTCACGCCGACGCCGCCCGTGATTGCTAACACTTCATCACGGAATTCTTGCGTGCGATAGTTGATGAGGTAATCCGCGCCGTGCGCTTTGGCGGCGGCCAGTTTCTCCGTGGATCCGGCGGTGGCGATCACGGTTGCGCCCAGAATTTTACCGATCTCTATCGCGGCCAAACCCACGCCGCCCGCGGCACCGTGGACCAGCAGTGTTTGACCCGCCTGCACATTCAACAGGTGAGGCCACGTGAGTGCAGCGGCCGAGGTCGCGTAGGAATTGGTGAACGCGATGGCTGGTGGAAACTCCAAGGTGTCCGGCAAGGCGTAGGTGTTGACGGCTTTGGCGGCGGCGAATTCTGCGAGCCCGCCCCAATCCAGCACCGCACACACGCGGTCGCCCACTTTAAAGCGCGTGACTTGCTCGCCGACCTGAGCAATCTCGCCTGCCACCTCGCTACCCGGCACAAACGGCAGCGGTGGTTTGCGTTGATATTTACCTTGCACAACGAGGCTGACCGCGAAACTCACCCCGGCGGCGCGCACCCGGATGAGGACTTCATTCGGCGCGATGGTGGGTATGGGCAGTTCTTGTAGCGTGAGTTCGTGGAAGGGACGCCAAGTGTTAACCAAAACAGCCTTCATGGTTTCGTCCCCTCGCCGAGGCCAAAGTGTGGCGGGCGTTTTTCGAGGAATGCGCGAGTGCCTTCGCGGGCATCGGCGCTCAGAAAGCGCTCGAGTTGGGTGGTTTGTTCCCAGGCGAGTGTCGCGTCCAGCGTACTGCTAGCGCCGAGATAAGCACCCTGTTTAATCGCGGCCATCGCGGCGCGCGGCCCGGCGGCAAGTGCCCGCGCGCGGTCCAGGGTGGCCTCGAGCAGGGTCTCGGGGGGTAGAACTTTATTGACCAAGCCCAGCGTCAAGGCGGTTTCCGCGTCGATACGATCCCCGCTCAGCATGAGCTCCAAGGCGCACGCAGTACCCACTAGGCGTGGCAATAGATAGTGACCGCCCCAGTCCGGCACCAGCCCTATTTTGACGAAGCTCGCGGAAAATTTGGCGCTCGTTGCGGCGTAGCGCAAGTCGCATGCGAGCGCGAGATTTAAACCCGCGCCCGCGGCGGCGCCATTCACGGCCGCGATGACCGGTTGGGGCATGGCGCGCAGCAGTCGCACCACGGCAGCACCGGTCACCATGCGCTCAGCGATAGAGCCAACCTCATTAGCCGCCTGCAAGGTCGCCATGCTCGCGATGTCCCCCCCCGCGCAGAAAGCGGATCCCGCGCCGGTTATCACCACGCAGCCAACGGCAGGATCGCTGGCCATCGCCTGCAGGCATGCCAGCAGATCCTCGCGCAGGCTGCCGCCAAAAGCGTTCATGACCTGCGGTCGGTTGAGCGTGATGAGGCCAACACCCTGACTGACTTCAAAGAGGAGGTCGGACATCGTCGTTTACACTCGCACGTTACGAAACTGCCAAGGGTCTGTTAGGTCCAAATCTTCTGGGAACAGCGTCCCGCGCTGATGCAGCGGTGTCCAGTCGGAATACTTACCGACCACCGGGCCCAGATAAGGGAGGCAGATTTCGAGGTTCCGGCGGTAGTCCATTTCGTCGGGCTCTACGATGCCCAAGTTGGGATTTTCCATCGCCCAGATCATGCCCGACAGCACCGCCACCGTAACCTGCAGGCTGGTGGCGCTGTTGTGGGGGACCAGCGCGCGGGCTTCGTCGATCGACAGCTGCGAGCCATACCAGTAGGCGTTTTTCGCATGCCCGGCCAGCAGCACACCAAGCTCGTCTACGCCGGTGACGATGTCATCCATGAGAATGCGTTTGTTCGCTTGCAGCTGCCAGTTGCGCCCAGCGAACTCGTGCACCGACAGCACGGCGGAATCGCAGGGGTGATAGGCGTAGTGGACGGTGGGCCGGTAGGTGACGTGAGACCCTGCACGCGCAGTCAAGTAATCTGAAATAGAAATGGATTCACCGTGGGTGATCAAAAACCCATGGTAGTGACCTTCGAGCGGGGTCCAGCTGCGCACCCGCGTGCCGGCGCCGGGGCGCATGAGATAAATGGCACTACCGCAGCCAAACTCGTGCCGGTGTCCATCGGGCGGCAGCGTGCGCTCGTGGGTGCCCCAACCGAGTTCCGCTGGCTGCGCGCCCTCACTCACAAAGCCATCGACAGACCAGGTGTTAACAAATTCCCCAACTGCTTTGGGTACCTGCGGTGTTTGCGTATCACGCTCGGCGATGTGAATGACCTTCACATTGATGAGCGCTGCCAGCGCCGCCCATTGCTCACGCGTGGTCGGCTCGTTGACCTGCAGATCCAGATCGTGGGCGATGTTGACCAACGCTTGTTTGACGAAGTGCGACACCAGACCCGGATTGGCACCGTGGGTGATCACGGCCGTGGCGCCACCCGGACGCCGCTGACGCAGGGCCAGCGCACTTTCACGCAACGCGTAATTGGAGCGCAGCGAGGGTGGCACGCTGGGATCGGTGTAGCCACCCGGCCAAGGTTCTAGGCAGGTATCCAGATACAGCGCGGCGCGCTCGCCGGCGTATTCAATCAGCGCCAGGCTGGAAACATCTACCGACAAATTCAGCAGAAAATCACCCGCGCCGACCAGCGGATCGAGCACGCTCCGGTAGTTCTCTAGCGTCAGCGGCTGCACGACAAACCGCACGCCAAATTCCTCTGCGACGGCGCGGCCGGTGTCGTCGGCGGTGACAATGGTGATGCGGCTGGGGAGCAGGGCGCCAATATGCCGCAGGATCAGCGGCAGCACGCCCTGCCCGATACTACCGAAGCCGACACAGACCAGGCGCCCATGGAATTGTGTCTGTTGACGCGTCAGCGCCTCGCTAGAGGGTGTGGACATAGGGGAGCTCCAAAAAATAAGGATTGATTAGCCGTCTGGCAAGGCCAATCCCTGCGCTGCTGCCGGGGGCTGCGCAAGGCAGCACCGGACCTATGGTGCCGATTGTAACGGCGCGGGCGGTGAGTGTCCCCACCGTCTCCACCCAGCCGATATTCGTGCGCGTCCAGCGATCGGTTAGCATCAACCACCGCCGTCCCAAGCGCCGCTGCGCGCCTTGCGTCGAGGGGCCACTAACTATCAGGAGTTCACAAGATGAGTGACACGAATAAAGTCTGGCGTTTACGCAACCGCCCCGTCGGCACCATCGGCGATGATGTGCTGAGCTATGCCGAAGAACCCATTCCCACGCCAGCCGAAGGGCAGTTTTTGGTCAAAATGGATTACCTCTCGCTGGATCCCACCAATCGCATTTGGATGAGCGACATGGACCAGTACATGCCGCCCGTGGCCATTGGTGAGGCGATGCGCGGCGTGGTGTGCGGTACGGTAGTTAGCTCTAAACACCCAGATTTTGCGGCGGGTGATGTGGTCAGCGGTCTGGGCAGTTGGTCTAAATATCAGATTGGCATCCCAGGCTATATCAACAAGATTGGCGCGCTAGACGGCATCTCGGTGGCCGATGCGTTTGGCCTGTTCGCGGTGGTAGGGCCAACGGCCTATTTCGGTTTGGTGGAATTGGGCGCGCCCCAGGCTGGCGAAACCGTGGTGGTGTCGGCAGCGGCGGGTGCCGTGGGATCCGTGGTAGGACAAATTGCAAAAATCAAAGGCGCGCGGGCCGTGGGTCTCGCCGGTAGTGATGCCAAGTGTCGTTGGATCGTCGAGGACTTAGGTTTCGACGCGGCCATCAATTACAAAACGGAAAACGTTTCCGAGGCCCTAAAACGCGCCTGCCCGAAAGGCATCGATGTTTATTTTGACAACGTTGGCGGCGACATCCTTGATGCTTGCTTCAAACAGATGAACTTAAAAGGCCGCATTCCCACTTGTGGCTTGATCTCCCAATACAACGCCACGGGCGAAGTCCCCGGCCCGACCAATTACCCCATGATCCTTATGCAGCGCCTAAAAGTAGAAGGCTTTATCGTGCTCGATTACGCCGCGCGCTATCCCGAAGCCATCGCAGCCTTAAGTGGGTGGATGCGTGAAGGTCGGCTGAAATACCGCGCAGATATGCACACTGGGCTGGAAAACGCGGTGATCACGCTGCGCAAGCTCTATACCGGGGAGAACACCGGCAAGCTGATGTTGAAGGTCTGAAACGACGAGCCTCGGCCCCGTGTCTGCAGGGCCGAGGTTGCGGTGAGGATTCCGCCCCATGGTGGCCACCATGCG
>CAIPNE010000702.1 GCA_903866355.1 uncultured Gammaproteobacteria bacterium | reverse complement strand
TGCCGGTGACGATGGTGCCCTTGCCATTCGCGGCCAAATAGCCCGAGAACGGGTCCACGGCCATCTGTTTGACGCCCAAAGAAATGCGCTCGCGCTCGGCGTCAACCGCCAACACCACGGTTTCGAGTTCGTCACCCTTCTTGAAATTACGCACGGCTTCTTCGCCCGGGATATCCCAAGACAAGTCGGACAGATGCACGAGGCCGTCGATACCACCGTCGAGCCCGACAAAAATGCCGAAATCGGTGATGGATTTAATGGTGCCCACCACGCGGTCGTTCTTGTTATGCGTGGCTGCGAATTCTTCCCACGGATTGGCTTTGCATTGTTTCATGCCCAAGGAAATACGGCGGCGGTCCTCGTCGATGTCGAGCACCATGACTTCCACTTCTTGGCTGAGGTGCACAACTTTAGAGGGATGGACGTTCTTATTGGTCCAATCCATTTCGGACACATGCACGAGGCCTTCAACGCCAGGCTCAATTTCGACGAAGCAGCCGTAGTCCGCAATGTTGGTCACGCTGCCAAACAAACGGGTGTGCTCCGGATAGCGCCGGGAGATATCGACCCACGGGTCTTCGCCCAACTGCTTGAGGCCCAAAGAAACCCGGGTGCGCTCCCGATCGAATTTGAGCACCTTGACCATGATTTCTTGGCCGATGGCGACCACTTCGGAAGGATGCTTGACCCGCCGCCACGCCATATCGGTGATGTGGAGCAAACCGTCGATGCCGCCCAGATCGATAAACGCGCCGTAGTCGGTGAGGTTCTTGACCAAGCCTTTGGTGACGGCACCTTCGGTTAGGCTTTCGAACAGGGCTTCGCGCTCGGCGGAGTTTTCGCTCTCGACCACCGCGCGGCGAGAAACCACCACGTTGTTGCGCTTGCGGTCGACTTTGACCACCTTGAATTCCAGCGGTTTGCCTTCGAGATAGCTGGTGTCGCGCACCGGGCGCACGTCGACCAGAGAGCCCGGCAGGAACGCACGGATAGATTCGATGTCGACGGTGAAACCGCCTTTGACTTTGTCGCTGATGATGCCGATGACGCTCTGACCAGCTTCGCAAGCTTTCTCGAGTTCGTCCCACGCCTTGGCGCGTTTGGCTTTATCACGCGATAGCCGGGTCTCGCCGTTACCGTCCTCGACCATGTCGAGTGCGACGTCGACTTCGTCGCCAACGCTGACTTCCAGTTCACCTTTAGGGTTACGGAACTGTTCGATAGGGATAGCACCCTCCGATTTCAGTCCTGCGTTGACGACCACGAAATCCGGACGGATCTCGACGACGCGTCCCTTAACGATGGTGCCCGGGCGCATTTTTGCGGCGACTTGGCTGCTTTCAAACAGTTCGGCGAAACTCTCCGACATATTTACCTGACTTATATTTTTCGACGGGCGGACAAGACTTCCGGCGTTAGCCGGCACTGTGGTGTTGTCCTTACCCGAAGTTTGGGTTGAGGGTTAATCGATGGGCATCCGCTCAAATCAGACGATCCCGCACTCCCGCAGGAGGCCGATGACGTGGTTTTCCACTTCGGAGATCCCGAGTTCGGTGGTATCGAGGATGGCGGCGTCTGGCGCGGGCAACAACGGCGCTATAGCGCGCTGCTGATCGCGTTGGTCGCGGCGGCGAATGTCCTCCAAGAGAGGGGCGAGCCTAACATCGATTCCCTTACCCCTCAACTGCTTATGTCGCCGCCCGGCGCGCACCTCGGCGCTCGCGGTTAAAAACAGCTTGAGCACCGCGTCGGGAAAAACCACGGTCCCCATATCCCGCCCATCGGCCACCAAACCGGGCAGTTGGCGAAAATTGTGCTGGCGAGAAAGGAGCGCGGCACGCACCGCCGGCAGCGCGGCGACCACCGAGGCGGCAGCACCTGCCTCTTCGGTGCGCAGCCGGTCAGCTTCGTCACGACCTTCCAACAAAGTGCGGAACTCGCCCCCTGAAACTTCAAAACGCACGGGCAGATGCTGAGCGATGCTGGCCACGCGGAGTTCGTCATCGAGGGCCACGCCTTCGTCGCCGGCGCGCAAAGCCACTAGGCGATAAAGCGCACCGCTATCGAGAAAATGCCAGCCCAAGCGCTGCGCAATACGAAAACCTAGCGTGCCCTTACCCGTGCCGCTGGGACCATCAATCGTGATGACCGGGACTGTTGTGCTCAAAGCCGCAGACCTGCCGCGCGAGCCAAAGGCACAAAGCTGGGAAACGAGGTGGCGATGGGGGCGGCGTTAAGAATGTGCATAGGGCCGCTGGCGCGCAGTGCGGCGATGGCAAATGCCATGGCAATACGGTGGTCGCCGTGGCTGTCGACGGTGGCACCCCGCAGACCGCCCCCCTCGATTTCGATGCCATCCTCGAAGGTCGCCACGCTAACGCCCGCGGCGGTCAGGCCGGTGGCCATGGTGGCGATACGATCGCTTTCTTTGTGGCGCAGTTCTTCGGCGCCACGCACGCGGGTGATGCCACGGGCACAGGCTGCAGCAATAAATAGGATCGGGAATTCGTCGATCGCGAGCGGTACCAGCGCAGGATCTACATCCACCCCCTGCAACTCGGCACTGCGGATACGCAAATCAGCCACCGGTTCACCGCCGATAGTGCGTTCGTTGAGACGTTCGATGTGAGCGCCCATTTGCTCGAGCACGGTGAGCACGCCGGTGCGTGTGGGGTTAACGCCGACATTGGTCAGCACTAGGTCGCTGTGCGGTGAGATAGTGGCACCCACGATAAAAAAAGCGGCGGAAGAGAGGTCGGCCGGCACCGTAATATCGCTGGGGCCTAAGCGCTGACCACCCCGCAGACTCACTCGCGATCCCTGAATAGTGAGTTCGACGCCACACCCCGCAAGCATCCGCTCGGTGTGGTCGCGGGTGGGGGCGGGTTCAATGACGGTGGTTTCGCCCGCGGCGAACAGACCCGCCAGCAACACCGCAGATTTCACCTGCGCGCTCGCCACCGGCAGCGGGAAAGTAATGCCGTGAAGCCCGTCGTTGGCCGCCAGCACGAGGGGTGGCGTGCCATTGTTAGCAGTGGTGATGCGGGCCCCCATCTGCGCCAACGGCTCGGTGACCCGGCGCATGGGACGACCCCGCAACGAGGCGTCGCCGGTGAGGGTGGCCGGAATGCCGTGGCCGGAGAGGATCCCGGTTAACAGCCGAATGGAAGTCCCGGAATTGCCCATATCGATGACGTCGCGCGGGGCCGTGAGGCCGCGCAGACCACGACCGTGGACGCGAATCAAACGCCCGTCGTCTTGTTCGTCGATAGTAATGCCGAGGGCGCGGAAAGCCCCCATCGTGGCGCGTACATCCTCGCCCAAGAGACAGTCGCGAATGCTCGTCACCCCGTCACCTAGCGCACCCAACATGACGGCGCGATGGGAAATGGATTTATCGCCGGGCACCTGCAGCGTGCCGTGTAGGCTGCCGCCGGGTTGGACTCGTAGTTCGTCGGCGTCGCTCATGGCGGGGCACTCCGTAGAAGATAATCATCGCGCGCCTGTTTAGCTCGCTGGAAGGCGTGCTCTAAGGCCGCACCATCCGCGCGGGTCAGCGCCCCACGCAGTGAGGCCAGTCCGGCTTCAAAACGTTCGCACATGTCGATAATCGCCGGGGCGTTGCCCAACGCGATATCACGCCACATGGCAGGACTGCTGGAAGCGATGCGGGTGAAGTCGCGGAAGCCGCCGGCGGCGTAGTCAAACACATTGACCGGGGTGGGTAGATCCAACAGGCAGTTGACCATGGCGTAGGCCAGCAAATGCGGTAGATGGCTGGTGGCCGCCAGTACTTGGTCATGCAGCCCAGGCGTCATGGAAAGCACTTGGGCACCAGTGGCTGTCCACATGGCCTGGACTTGCGCGAGGGCCGCGGCGGATTGGTTTTCCTGCGGTGTGAGAATCACGAGGTGTTGCTTGAATAATGCAGCGCTGGAGGCTTCCACGCCGCTTTTTTCGGCCCCCGCAATGGGATGTCCGGCGACGAATCTGGGCAGTGCGGCCCCAAGCGTCGCCCGCGCGGCATCCAACACACACGCCTTGGCGCTGCCCACATCGGTGACCACGGCGTGTGGCGCGAGGGTCGCGGCAATCTGGGAGAGAATGTCGGCGGTGGTGCCCAACGTCACGGCGATGACGACCACGTCGGCACCCACCACCGCCTGGGCAGGATCGGTGCAGACTTCGTCAATAACCCCCATCGCGAGGGCTAATTCCAAATTTTTGGCACCCCGTCCGCAGCCCACGATGTGGCGGACGTGGCCCCCGGCGCGCAGCGCACGAGCCAGCGATCCTCCGATGAGGCCAACGCCAATGACGCACAGGGTATCGATCATGCCAACGCTCCCATGGGCCGGATGCTAGAGCACCGCGCGAGGATAAGAGCCGAGAATACGCAGCCGCGAAGAGCGCTCGGCAACGCGCGCTAAGGCTTCGGCCACTGCCGGATCCGACTGGTGACCTTCTATATCCACAAAAAATATGTATTCCCACTTGGCCGAGCGCAGCGGCCGCGACTCAATGCGGGTCATGCTGATGTGCGCATCGGCGAAGGCTCGCAAAATGTCGTGCAGGGCACCGGCACGATTGGGCGCGACAAACAGCATCGAGGTGAGATCAGCACCGCTCGGCGGTACCGGTTGCCGCCCCAGCACCAGAAAACGCGTGGTGTTGGCTGGGTCGTCTTCAATGTTGCGCGCGAGAATAGGGAGGTCGTAGATGCTCGCCGCCACATCTCCGGCAATGGCGGCCGCGGTAGGTTCTTTGAGCACCCGCAGCGCACCCTCAGCGTTGCTGGTCGCCGGCCGCCGCTCCGCTTGTGGACAATGGGCGTCCAGCCAGTGCTGGCACTGTCCGAACGCCTGCGGGTGAGCGTAAATGCGCCGTACCGCCGCCAGTTCCGTGAGCGTCGTGAGCAGCTGGTGATGGACTTCCAGCACCACCTCACCGCAGATAAAAAGCGGCGAGTCGCGCAGGCTATCTAACGTTTGATTGACCGAGCCTTCGTAGGAGTTTTCAATCGGCACGACCCCGAAATCTGCGGTATGCGTCGCAACGCCGCGCAGCACTTCTTCGATCGTCGCGAGCGGCTGCAACGCCACAGCACCCCCAAAATGTTTGCGGGCGGCGGCGTGAGTGTAAGTGCCGGCAGGTCCGAAATAGGCCACTTTGATAGGTTGTTCCAGCGCGAGACAGCTGGACATGACTTCTCGGATTAAGCGCGCGGCTTCGTCGTCGCTGAGCGGGCCGGTGTTCATTTCGCGCACGCCGCGCAACACCTGCGCCTCGCGTTCGGCTCGGTACAGGTCGCCGCCTACCCCCGCTTCGCGCTTGATACGGGCGATTTCTAACGCGCACTGGGCGCGCTGATTGAGTGCGCGCACTAACTCTCGATCTATCCGGTCGATTTCGTCGCGCACCGCCTGCAGCGCGGCCAATTCGTTCACCGCAGACTATCCTCGCGCTGGGTGCCGGCCGCGTTCATTCGGCCACCGGGTCCGCGCCGGCTCCGTCGACAATGATCTCCTCATCGCCCAGTCCTTCCTCGCTGGTGCCAATGTCGGCGACGGCCTCGGCGGAGACCAGTTTTTCACCGGTGCCGAGGGTAATTAGGCGGACGCCTTGCGTGTTGCGTCCCACCATGGAGATTTCGGCCACGGTCGTGCGCACCAACGTGCCGCGGTCACTGATCAGCATGATTTCGTCGTCTGTGGCGACCGCTACCGCGGCAATAACCCGCCCGTTGCGCGCGTTGGTTTGGATGGCGATAACGCCCTGACCGCCGCGACCATGGGTAGGAAATTCCTCGACCTTGGTGCGTTTGCCATAGCCGTGCTCAGTCGCCAGCAGAATTTCGCGGGTAGCATCCACCGGGATCAGCGCGATAAGTGTTTGGCCTTCCAGCAAACGAATCCCCCGCACACCATGTGCATTGCGGCCCATGGGTCGCACTTCGGCTTCGTTGAAACGAGCCGCCTTGCCAGCGGAACTCACGAGCATCACATCACGGGTACCGTCGGTGAGGGTCACCCCGATGAGGCTGTCGTCGTCGGCCAAATCCACCGCAATGATGCCGGAGGGTCGGGGATGGGAATAATCTTCCAACGGGGTTTTTTTAACCGTACCCAAACGGGTGGCCATGAACACATACAGATCTGGCGTGAACTCCTTAACAGGAAGCACCGCCGTGATGCGTTCGCCTTCAACCAGAGGCAACAGGTTGACCAGCGGCCGGCCACGCGCCACCCGACTGACCTGCGGCACTTTGTACACTTTTAGCCAGTAAATTTTGCCGCGATTAGAGAAACACAGCAGGGTGTCGTGGGTGTCGGCAACCAATACTTTCTCGACGAAATCTTCGTCGCGTACCGGCGCGGCGGCGCGCCCGCGGCCACCGCGACGCTGAGTACGGTAGGCCGTCAGCGGCTGGGATTTGGCGTAACCCAGATGCGAAAGGGTCACCACCACACTCTCATGCTTGATGAGGTCTTCGTCCGCGAGATCCTCGAAGGTGTGTTTAATTTCCGTGCGGCGCGCATCCGAATATTGCGCACGAATTTCAACCAGTTCGCCCCGAATCACCGCCATCAGCCGCTCGGGCCGGGCGAGGATATCGAGTAGATCGTCGATGCGAAGGAGAATTTCGCGGTATTCGTCGAGAATTTTTTCCTGCTCAAGCCCGGTCAGGCGTTGCAGGCGCATATCCAGAATTTCTTTCGCCTGCCGTTCCGAGAGCCAATACCCGTCGGTTTTGAGCCCGTGCTCGGCAGCGGCATCCTCTGGGTGCGCGGACTGATTGCCGGCACGCTCCAGCAGGGCCATCACGCTGCCTGGCAGCCACGGCCGTCCCAACAGGGCGATGCGTGCGTCCGCTGGCGAGGCGGCCGATCTGATCGCGGCGATGACTTCATCGATGTTGGCCAGCGCGACCGCCAAACCTTCAAGGATGTGCGAACGGTCGCGCGCCTTACGCAATTCAAACAAGGTGCGGCGCGTCACCACTTCTCGCCGATGACTGAGGAAACAATCCAGCAGCGATTTTAAGTCGAGCGTGCGGGGCTGCCCGTCTACCAACGCCACGACATTAATGCCGAACGTCGTTTGCATCTGGGTTTGTTGATACAGGTTGTTGAGCAAGACCTCGGCCGACTCGCCACGGCGCAGCTCAATGACCATCCGCATGCCATCTTTGTCGGACTCGTCGCGCAAGTCGCGGATGCCGACTAGGCGCTTGTCTTTGACCAGTTCGGCAATTTTTTCGAGCAGCCGAGCTTTGTTAACCTGATACGGTAATTCGGTGACGACGATCGAGGGCAGGTCGCTGTCTGGGTTTTCAATTTCGGCGCGCGCCCGCACGAGAATTCGCCCACGCCCCGTGAGGTAGGCCTCCCGAATCCCGCTGGCGCCATTGATGATGCCGGCGGTTGGGAAATCTGGGCCGGGGATAATGCGCATGATGTCTTCGATGCCGATGGTCGGATCATCGATAATCGCCAAGCAGGCATCCACGACCTCGCCGATATTATGCGGCGGAATATTGGTGGCCATGCCGACCGCAATGCCGCTAGAACCGTTGATCAGCAGGTTGGGGATGCGCGCCGGCAGGACGGTTGGTTCCTGCTCCTTGCCGTCGTAGTTGTCCACAAAATCGACGGTTTCGCGATCGATATCGGCCAGCAATTCTGAGGCGATGCGGTCGAGCCGACATTCCGTGTAACGCATGGCGGCAGCGGCGTCGCCATCGACCGAGCCAAAATTACCTTGGCCATCGATGAGCGTGTAGCGCAGGGAGAAGTCTTGCGCCATGCGCACGAGGGTGTCGTAGATCGCGTTGTCGCCATGGGGATGGAACTTACCCATGACCTCGCCCACGACGCGCGCGCATTTCACGTAGGGTCGGTTCCACGCGATGTTCGCTTCGTGCATCGCAAATAGCACTCGGCGATGCACGGGTTTGAGTCCGTCTCGAACATCGGGAAGGGCCCGTCCCACGATGACGCTCATGGCGTACTCCATGTAGGAGTGCCGCATCTCGTCTTCGATGTTTACGGGGAAAAGCTGGCGCGCGAAGTCAACCATGGATTACTTTATAAGTTCTTAAATTTGAAGAAAAAGGCGGCCCCCAAAAGGCCTCTGGAGTGTAGCACGCTAGAAGGCCGTACTTAAGCCTTCATCAGGCCCGGTCCGGTCCCGCCCAATAGTCGTTGCAGACCTGCCCGATCCGGTTGATGCAGCACCCCTCGATCAGTCACCAGCACGTCGATTAACGCGGCGGGCGTCACGTCAAATACAGGATTGAAAGCGCCCACACCACCCGGGGCATAAGCACGTTCGCCGATGGTAGTGATTTCCGTGGCGGGTCGCTCTTCGATGACGATGTCATCGCCGTGCGGGGTGGCCAAATCAATGGTGGAGCACGGCGCCACCACCATGAAGCGCGTGCCATGTGCCCGTGCCGCGATAGCCAGCGAGTAAGTACCAATTTTATTGGCGACGTCGCCATTAGCCGCCACGCGGTCGGCACCAACAATGACCCAACTTACCGCTTGCGTGCGCATCACGTGGGCCGCACTGCCATCGGTAATCAACCGCACCGGAATGCCGGCGCGAGCGAGTTCCCACGCGGTTAGCCGAGCGCCCTGCAGCCAGGGTCGAGTCTCCGTGGCAAAGACTTCCCGGATTTTGCCAGCCGCGTGCGCATCACGAATCACCCCCAGAGCGGTGCCATGCCCCGCCGTGGCCAATGCCCCCGCGTTGCAGTGGGTCATGACCCGCGATGCCGGGTCGATCAACGCGGCGCCTAGCAGCCCCATACGGTGGTTGGCGGCCAAATCTTCGGCGTGGAGGCGTTGGGCCTGCGCCAGTAAGGGCTGGAACGGCGCGCCTTCAAGGCCCACCGCGTGTTGTTCCATGAGGTCAACCGCCCACGCCAGATTAACCGCAGTGGGGCGGGCGTGACGCAACAAAGTGACCTGCGATGCCCAGGTCGTGCGCCACGCAGTCCCGGCCTGACGCCACGCGGCGTCGGCAGCGAACACCATGCCGTACGCGCCGGCAATACCAATGGCCGGTGCGCCGCGCACCACCATGTCCTGAATGGCCACCACCACCTCGTTCACCCCCACGCAGCGCAACCACACTTCTTCGGCGGGCAACCGTCGCTGATCGAGTAGCACCAGCGCGCCGTCGTGCCAGAAGATTGGGTTGATATCAGTATCTTTCACGTTGGACCATCGCTGCAGGGTATAAAAACCCTTATGTTACCTTAGCCAGCAAGCGCTTTCGGGCGGCGCCGCGCTCGGGCCGGTGCCGTTTTATTTTTTGTACCCAACGCTAGACACACCACATTGCAGCAAGCTGATCAAATCCTCCACGCACGCTGGGTTATTCCGGTGGAACCCGCCCGCGAAGTGCTCAGCGAGCACAGCGTGATTATTCGCCAAGAGCGCATTGTCGCCGTGCTGCCCACGGCCCTCGCCCGCCGCCAATATACGGCCGAGCGAGAAGTCGAACTGCCGCGCCATGCCTTAATCCCCGGCTTCGTCAACGCGCATTGCCATGCGGCGATGTCGTTATTACGCGGCGTCGCTGACGACCTCCCCCTAAAAATTTGGCTGGAGGAGCACATCTGGCCCGCCGAGGCACGCTGGGCAGATCGCGAATTTGTACGGGATGGCAGCCGGCTGGCCGCCGCTGAAATGCTGCTGGGCGGGACCACCTGCTTCAACGATATGTACTTTTTCCCGGACGAAACCGCCGCCGTCGCCATCGAGGCGGGAATTCGCGCGGTGGTGGGCATGATCGTCATTGGGTTCCCAACTGCCTGGGCCCGCAGCACCCGCGAATATCTGGTCAACGGACAGGCGGTCCACGATAGGTTTAAAGGTCATCCGCTCATTCGCACCACTTTCGCGCCACACGCACCCTACACCGTGGATGATGCCGCCCTCATCCAAGTGGCCACGCTGGCTGAAGAACTCGACCTCCCGGTGCACATGCACGTCCACGAAACCGCGCACGAAGTAGACACCGCGCTGGCTACCCTCGGTGAGCGGCCACTGGCGCGATTAGACCGCTTGGGTCTGTTATCCAACCGCCTAGTGGCAGTTCATATGACCCAACTGACCCCAGCGGAAATTGCCCGCGCCGCGCGCGCCGGCATTAGTGTGGTGCATTGTCCGGAATCTAATTTAAAGCTCGCGAGCGGTTTCTGCCCGCTGGCGCAACTGTTGGCGGCAGGGGTGAATTGCGCGCTGGGCACCGATGGCGCCGCGAGCAACAACGATTTGGACATGCTGAGCGAAATGCGCACGGCCGCGCTGCTGGCCAAGGCCGTGGCCGGCGATCCCTGCGCGGTGCCCGCGCACGTCGCGCTCCAAATGGCGACCCTCAACGGCGCCCGCGCGCTAGGGTTAGAGCAGGAAATTGGTTCGCTCGTCGCGGGTAAAAGCGCCGATGTGGTGGCGTTCGATCTGGGCGGCGTTCGCGCGCAGCCAGTTTACGATCCTATTTCTCAGATTATTTACGCCGGCCACCGTGATCAGGTCAGCGATGTCTGGGTCGCCGGGCGGCGCGTGGTCCAGCGTGGGGAACTGACTACCATGGAAGCCCCACGTTTGGTTGAAATGGCCGAGCGGTGGCGCGAACGGATCGCCAAGCGCTAAATCTTATGCCGTGCTGGGGGGAAGATCGGTGGCGCGATAGCGATCCCAGCGGTTGACGATTGCGCAGAATAGATCGGCTGTTTTCTCGGCGTCATAGACCGCCGAATGGGCCGCTTCGGACTCCCAGGAAATGCCGGCCGCCACCACCGCCCGCGCCAACACCGTCTGTCCGTAGGCGACACCCGCCAAAGCGGCCGTATCGAACGTACTGAAAGCATGAAACGGGTTGTGCTTCGTGCGGCAACGGGCCACAGCAGCCTGTAAAAAAGACAAATCAAAAGCCGGGTTATGGCCCACTAAAATGGCCCTTGAACAGCCATGTTCCTGCACCAATTGGCGGATGCGCTCGAACATATTCTCCAGCGCGTGGGTCTCGCTGACGGCCAGTCGGAACGGATGCCAAGGGTCAATCTTGTTGAAGCGCAACGCCGCTTCTTCCAAATTGGCACCTTCAAACGGCTTCACGTGGTGGCTGATGGTGGCGGTGCGATGCCAACCTTGGGTCGCGTCGACATCCACCAACACCGCGGCAATTTCCAACATGGCGTCGGTGGCCGCGTTAAAGCCGCCGGTTTCGATGTCGACCACCACCGGCATGAAACCACGAAAACGCTGCGCAAGAGCTGTTTTAAGCACGATAAAAAAGGGCACTTTGACGAATAGCACCGCAGTCTAACAGGCGACCTCAGCCCTTGGGGATGGTCGCGCAGGGGCCGGCCGGATTGCGCGCGGCGAGCCGCCCACTTAAGGTGCTGACTACCGAGGTAGTTCACCTCCATATCTATCCTTAACGAGCACTTATCAGCCTCATGTCAGTTTCCAACTCCCTGCCTTTGACCGACCTCACCGCCGTCTCGCCGCTGGACGGCCGCTATGCCCGCACCACCGCCGCGTTGCGGGATTACTGCAGCGAATACGGGCTGATTCGTTATCGCGTGCTGATCGAGGTGCGCTGGCTGCAATTTCTGGCCAACCACGCCGCGTTACCGGAATTTCCCCCGCTGAGCACCGAAGAACACGCTTGGCTAGAACGAATCGTGGTGGACTTTGACGTGGCGGCAGCCCACAGCATCAAGGCTATCGAGCGCACGACTAATCACGACGTGAAGGCAGTGGAGTATTTCTTGCGCGACCAATGCGCCGCGAGTGCCACCTTGGCACGCGCCATTCCTTTCCTGCATTTCGCCTGCACCTCAGAAGACATCAATAATCTGGCTTACGGTCTGATGGTGCGCGATTTGCGCCGGGATATTCTGCTGCCGGCCGTGATGGACATAGAACACTCGCTGACTGCGCTGGCCCACACCCACGCGGGGGTTGCGATGCTGGCGCGCACCCACGGGCAGGCCGCTACCCCAACCACGATGGGCAAAGAAATCGCTAACGTGGTTTACCGGGTGCAGCGCCAACGCCGCCAATTGGAAGCCTGTGAAGTGCTGGGCAAATTTAACGGTGCAGTCGGCAATTACAACGCGCATCTGGCGGCCTATCCCGACCACGACTGGGCCGCGTTGGGCGCCACGTTCGTCCAGCAGCTGGGGCTGATGTGGAATCCCTACACCACCCAAATTGAACCCCACGACTACCTCGCCGAAATGTTTAGCACAGTAGCGCGGCTCAATACCGTGCTCATCGATTACTGCCGGGACACTTGGGGCTATATCTCGCTGGGCTATTTCAAGCAGCGCAAAGTGGACAACGAGGTGGGTTCCTCCACCATGCCGCACAAAGTTAATCCTATCGACTTTGAAAATGCGGAAGGCAATTTCGGCATGGCAAACGCCATTTTTGAGCACCTCAGCGCAAAGCTACCGATCTCGCGCTGGCAGCGCGACCTCACCGACTCCACCGTCCTGCGGAATCTCGGGACTGGCTTCGGTTACACCCTATTGGCGCTGACGTCCTGTGCACGCGGCATCGCGAAACTAGAGCTAGATGCCAGCAAGCTGAGTGCCGAGCTGGACGAGGCTTGGGAAGTCTTGGCCGAGCCCATTCAAACCGTGATGCGCCGCTACGGCATTGCGGATTCCTACGAAGCACTCAAGGCGCTCACCCGTGGCCAGCGCATTGATCGCGACCGCCTACAGGCGTTCATCGCAACCCTGCCCATTCCACCGGCAGAACGGGCACGGCTGCAGAGCATGACGCCCGCCAGCTACGTGGGAGCCGCAGCGGCGCTCGCGGCCAACATCTAAAAACAGCTTGCCCATGACCGACCACACCGCCCCACGCTTAGGCGAAACCCGCGGGGAATTGACCCTCGAAGACAGCGAGACATTACGCCTCACGCTGTGCGCGATGGCAGCACAAGCCCGCCAGTCGCTGGACATCGTGAGCCGACACCTCGATCCCACCCTGCTCAACACCCCAGAATTTGTCGAGGCGGTTAGCCGGTTAGTGCGGGGTAATCAGCGCGCGCGGGTACGCCTGCTGGTCTTGGACTCAGCACCTTTGGTGTCGCGCGGGCACCGCTTGGTTGAGCTTGCCCAGCGTCTGTCTAGCTACATCTCGCTGCGCGTACCCGCACCAATCCATCGCCAGTTAAACGAGGCTTGGCTAGTGGCGGACGCGACCGGCTATGTTTATCGGCCTTTCAGCGACCGTTGGGAGGCCACTGCCGACTTCCACGCGCCTCGTCAGGCCCGCCAGTACACCCAGCGATTTGACGAAATATGGACAGCCGGTCTACCCGATCCCAACTTGCGCCGTCTGCATCTGTAATGTTGGCCAGCCTCATCCTCCGGTTCCATGGGTGGCGCGGCGGCCAGCACCCACCCCGCACGCGGCATCAGCGCTGGTGCCCAGCCAAACTCAGCTGGCCGCACTGGCTAAGGTTGAGTTTGCTCGCGCTGGCGCCCGTGTTGTGCTCGGCTGAAGGCCTCGAAATCATTCCGCTGCACCATCGCTTGGTGAGTGAAGTCCTGCCGCTATTGCGGCCGTTGTTGGCCCCGGAGGGCACGCTGACCGGCACTAACAACCAGCTCATTATCAGAACCACGCCGACCAATCTGGCAGAAATTGAGCGCGCGCTAGCCAGCATTGATGTCCCCTTCACACGCCTGCGCATCGCCGTCGCGCAATCTCGGGTCGACCACAGCAACGTTGGCAGCGCCAGCGCCGGGGTGCGCTATCGGACCACCGGGGCGGCGAGCGAACTGGCACTGGACGCCCACACCGCGACCAGCGCGGGGGGTGACAACCAGCAAGTCGTGCAATCTGTATTGACGCTGGATGGTCAGCCGGCCTACATCAATGTAGGACAAATAACCGCCGTACCCGTGGTACTCGGACTGGGACTGGGCAATGGTTTGGCGCCGGGGCAGTTGGTGGGCATCGGCAACAGTGTGCAAACCGCGTCGACCGGATTTTACGTCACACCACACTTGCGCCAAGACAGCGTGTTGCTGTCGCTGGATACCCGTTTGGAGCGCTTCGCGCCGGATGGCAGCAACGCGATCGCGAGCAATGCCACCACCGTGAACCTCAACGCGCAATTGGGCGAATGGGTCGTCGTGGGGGGTAGCACCCAGCGGGGCGGGCAGAACGCCAGCGACTATCAGCTACTCATTCGCGTTGAGCGGGTGCCATAAAGCGACATTTGGCGCGGAAAGGGCCCCGCGCTAGCGTGTAAACTGCGCCCGTCCGGCGCTCACGCCGGCACCTTACCGAAGGCGTAAAAAGACCAGCATGCAAACTCCTGCCAGCCCCTGTTTTCGATTATTTCTAGGCCCCTCGGCCCACTCGCCGTTCCAACTGACGCGGCGGCAGACGGCACTGCGCGTCGTGTGCCCCGAGTTGGCGAGCCTCGAGAGCGCCTATATTTATCTGGTGTGGTGCGCTCAGCCGCTGATGGCGCTCGATGAGAGTCGGCTCGCCACGGTACTGGACGCGCAATCCCTGTCCCTACCCGCGGCGCGGCCCGATACCGTCTATGTCTTGCCCCGCCAAGGCACGCGTTCGCCTTGGTCCAGCAAAGCCACCGATATTGCCCATCATTGCGGCTTAAGCGGGGTTATCCATCTGGAACGCGCCGTGCGCTGGCGTCTGGATCCCCTGCCTGCGGCCCGGCGCGCGGCAGTGACGGCACTGCTCCATGACCGCATGACCGAAAGCGTCCTCACCGACCTCCTCGACGCCAGTGTGGCGGAGTCTGTCGAGCCGCGGCCGCTGCGTCAGATCCCGCTGGCGGCACAGGGCCTGCCCGCGTTAACCCAGGCCAACAACAGCTTGGGGTTGGCGCTGGCAGACGATGAAATGGATTACCTCATCGCGCAATACGCGGCGTTAGGTCGCGACCCCAGCGACGCCGAACTCATGATGTTCGCGCAGGCTAATTCCGAACATTGTCGGCACAAAATCTTTAACGCCCAGTGGACCCTCGATGGCGTCGCCCGCCCGGACAGCCTGTTTCAGATGATCCGCGCCACTCACGCCGCGCATCCCAACGGGGTGCTGTCAGCCTATAGCGACAACGCGGCAGTGACGCGCGGCTATCGCGGACGCCGCCTGTGGGTGGATGCGACAACGCGCTGCTATCTGGCGGAGGACGAAGATATTCATCTAGTGATGAAAGTGGAAACGCATAACCATCCCACCGGCATTTCGCCGTACCCCGGCGCGGCCACTGGGGCTGGTGGTGAAATCCGCGATGAGGGCGCCACCGGCCGTGGCGCACGGCCAAAGGCTGGACTCAGCGGATTTTCCGTCTCCCATCTCCGCCTACCCACCCTCCCGGAGCCCTGGGAGCGCGATCGTGCGTTCAACCCTCGCCTCGCCTCGGCGCTCAACATCATGCTGGAGGGTCCCATCGGGGCGGCCGCGTTCAATAACGAATTTGGCCGGCCGGTGTTGGCGGGTTATTTCCGCACCTTCGAAGCCACCCAGAACCTGCCCAGCGGGGTCGAACATTACGGCTACGACAAACCCTTGATGCTGGCGGGTGGCATTGGCAACATTCGCCCGCAACACGTCCTCAAAGAAGTGTTGCCGCCAGGCGCCCAGGTGGTGGTCATCGGCGGTCCAGCGATGTTGATCGGACTCGGCGGCGGTGCCGCATCCTCGCAGCGCGGCGGTAACAGCGACGCCGATTTAGACTTTGCTTCGGTCCAACGCGATAACGCTGAAATGGAACGGCGCGTTCAGGAAGTCATCGATCAGTGTTGGGCGCTCGGGGCGCTCAATCCTATTCTGGCGATTCACGACGTGGGTGCGGGTGGGCTGTCAAACGCCATTCCCGAGTTGCTCAACGACAGCGGTCGGGGTGGTGAGTTGGCGTTACGCGCCATCCACTGTGCCGAGCCCAACCTCTCGCCGCTCGAAATCTGGTGCAATGAAGCACAGGAGCGCTACGTGTTGGGGGTCGCGCCAGAATCGGTGACCGCCCTCGCCGTGCTCTGCGCCCGCGAACGCTGCCCCATGGCCGTCGTGGGCACCGCGACCGCCGAGCAGCAGCTGCGCCTGTGGGACAGCTTACTCAACGTCGCGGTAATCGATATCCCCATGGCGCTGCTGTTTGGAAAACCACCGCGCATGGTGCGGGTGGCCACCACCCTGCCCACCTACGCAACGGCGTTACGGCTAAAACCTAGCGTGACGGAAGCCGCGCATCGAGTACTGCGTTTTCCGGCCGTCGCCGACAAACGTTTTCTCATCACCATTGGCGATCGGACGGTCGGGGGACTGAGCGCCCGCGACCAGATGGTGGGGCCGTGGCAAGTCCCGGTCGCCGATTGCGCCGTCACCTCGTTGGGCTTTGAGAGTCTGGCCGGTGAAGCCTTTGCGCTGGGCGAACGCACGCCCCTCGCGCTACTGAATGCCGCAGCCGCCTCGCGCATGGCGATTGGCGAAGCGCTCACCAATTTGCTGGCGGCCCGTATCAAGCACCTGAGTGACGTGGTGCTGTCAGCGAATTGGATGGCCGCCGCCGGCCACCCGGGCGAAGACGCCCGACTGTATAGCGCGGTCACTGCCGCCAGCGAACTTTGCATCGCCTTGGGGATCTGCATTCCGGTGGGCAAAGACTCCCTGTCGATGAAAACCGCTTGGCATGATGACGCCGGCCTCCACACGGTGAGTTCGCCGGTCTCGCTCATTTGTAGCGCCTTCGCGCCGGTAATGGATGTTCGCCAGTCCCTCACGCCCCAACTGCAGTGCGGGACAACCCCCACCGCGCTGCTGCTGGTGGATATTGGCGGGGGCGCGCAGCGCTTAGGTGGCTCGGTACTCGCCCAGGTCTACGGGGAACTAGGTGTTGAGCCGCCAGATCTGGACCTACCCGAACGGCTGCGCGATGCCTTCACAGCCATCCAATTGTTAAACGAAGCCGGTTACCTGTTGGCCTATCACGACCGCTCCGACGGTGGGCTGTTCGCGACGGTGTGTGAAATGGCGTTCGCCGCGCGGTGTGGCTTGGACCTTGAGCTCGCAGCACTGGGTGCTGATCCGCTGGCGGTGTTGTTCAACGAGGAATTGGGGATCGTGGTACAGGTGGCGGTGGACAACCTGCCCAAGGTGCTGGCCTATCTGCAGCAGTACCCCTCGCTCGCCGCTTGCGTACACGTACTCGGACAGCCGTGCGTCGAACCCGTGGTGCGGATTAGCGCGCAGGGGCAACGCTGGTTAGAGGCGGATCTTTTTTCGTTACTCGAAGCTTGGTCGCTGCCTTCGCATCATCTGCAAAGTTTGCGTGACCACCCAGACTGCGCCCGCGAAGAATTGACGGGCATTCTCGACCGTCACGCCAGCGGCCTATTTTTACGAACTGCCACAGGCCCGCTGGCCCCGCCGATGCTCAGCACCGTGCGTCCACGCGTAGCCATCCTGCGCGAACAGGGCGTGAATGGTCACCGCGAAATGGCCGCCGCGTTCCTGCAAGCAGGCTTTGAGGCCGTGGATGTGCACATGTCAGAGCTACTGGCCGGTAGCGTCACGCTCGCGAACTTCCAAGGTCTGGTTGCCTGCGGCGGATTTTCCTATGGCGATGTCCTCGGCGCTGGCAGCGGTTGGGCGCGCTCGATCCTCTATAACCCGCGTACTAACGCTGAGTTCGCGGCATTTTTTGCCCGCTCCGACACCTTCTCCCTCGGCGTCTGCAACGGCTGTCAAATGCTCTCGCAGGTCAAAGCGCTGATTCCCGGCGCCGACCATTGGCCGCGTTTTCTGCGTAATCGCTCAGCGCAGTTCGAAGCGCGTTTAGTGATGGCAGAAGTGCTGCCCTCGCCTTCTATTCTTTTTGAGGGGCTGGCCGGCATGATGGCGCCGCTGGTGGTTTCCCACGGCGAAGGGCGAGTGGATCACCTCGATCCGGCGCAGCATCTGTGTCTGCGCTATGTCGATGACCATGGCGCGCCGGCAGAGCGCTATCCGCACAACCCTAACGGTTCGCCCGCGGGGGCTACGGGTTTTACGACGAGCGATGGGCGCGCCACCATCCTCATGCCACACCCGGAGCGGGTATTTTTACGCCAACAGTTCTCGTGGCTGCCAGCACAGTGGCAAGCGCACGAAGCGCCATGGTTCGAATTATTCCGGAATGCCCGCCGTTGGTTGCGCTGAGACCCGCTACGGCGGACCGCTTCGGTTAGACTCAACCCTGTTACTCTCGGTGCCGCACCGCGCTCCTAACGGAATTTTAAAATGACCCACACGCTACTGCTAATCGATATCCAGAATGATTATTTCCCTGGCGGGACCATGGCGCTCGTGGGCATGGAGCAAGCGGCCAGCCAAGCCCAAGCCCTGCTAGCCCACGCCCGCGCGCGCGGTTGGGCGATAGTGCATGTTCAGCATTTGGCGGCGCGCCCCGGGGCCACCTTTTTTCTGCCCGGCACGCCAGGTGCCGAACATCACCCGAGTGTCGCGCCATTGGCGGGTGAAACCGTCATTACCAAACATTTTCCCAATGCCTTTCGCGCCAGCGAATTGGCCACAGCACTCCAACCAGCGGACCTTACCCAACTGGTGATCGTCGGTGCGATGAGCCATATGTGTATCGACGCCACCACCCGGGTGGCCTTCGACTTGGGTTATCAGTGCACCGTGTTGGCGGATGCCTGCGCTACCCGCGACCTTAGCTTCAACGGCGAGACCTTGCCGGCAGCGCAAGTCCATGCGGCTTTTATGGCGGCACTGGCGGCGCCCTTTGCGCGGGTCATTCCTACCGCCACCTTGCTCGCTGAATAAGTACAACGGTCCTAGAACCACAGCGAGCGTGCAGCGATGGCGAACCAACGACCTCCACCCAAGGCGGCAGCGCCCAGTCCCGCCAGCACCGTCCAACCCGACGCTGAGAACGCGGCCTTTCGGGCGGCGTTAGCGGGGGTCATCCCCCTCCACTCCGACACCATGGATCTGCGCCAACCCGGGCCACCGCCCATCCCACTCCAGTCACAGCGCGAGCAACAAGCCGTCATGGCAGAGTTGCTGATGCTAGACCCCGGCGAAGGTGAGATGGAAACCGGCGATGAAATTGCATTCAAACGCGACGGCGTGCAAAACGCGGTGCTGCGCAAACTGCGCCGTGGCCAATTCGCCATCCAAGCCCATATCGACTTGCACGGGCTAACCACCCCCGAAGCCAAAATCGCGATCAGCGAATTTCTGCAAACCAGCATCCAACGCAGCTATCACTGCATCCGCATAGTCCACGGCAAAGGCCAGCGCTCACCGGGCCAGGTGCCGGTGTTAAAACCCAAAGTGGCGCGCTGGCTCGTGCAGTGCGAAGAAGTAATGGCCTACATCTCCACGCCAGCCACGGATGGCGGCACCGGCGCCATTTACGTATTGCTCCGGCAACGCCGCTAAACCGACGCCCAAGCGAGCCCGCACGTGGCGAGTCCCAGTATTTTTGAGGTCGTCACACTGGCCACACCCGCTGGCGCGCGTGCCGAGGTGTGCCCTTACGGGGCGCAAGTCTTGCACTGGCAACCGGTGGGCGCGCGGCGGAATTATTTGTATGTGAGCCGCCAGGCCATGAGGCGTCCCGGCGTGGGGATCCGCGGCGGTATGCCAGTCATTTTTCCGCAATTCGGTTTATTTGGGGACTTACCCAAACATGGCTTTGCCCGCCTCCAAGCTTGGACGCTCAAGCCCCGTGAGCACGCGCACGAAGTGCAATTTGAACTATTTTCTAGTCCGGCTACACGCACGATTTGGCCCCACGATTTTCAGGCGACACTCAGCGTGCACCTGCAATCAAAAAGCTTAACGGTAACGCTCACCGTGACCAACCGGAGTCCTAGCGAGTACCGCTACACTGCGGGATTACACACTTATTTGGCGATTGGAGATCTTGCTGAGGGGACGCTCGAAGGCCTAGCGGGCTTGGACTACCTCGACGCCACGGCGGGTCTGGCGCGCGCGCGCCAAGACGCAAATCCGCTGCGCATTACCACCGAAATCGACCGAGTCTATCTGGCAGCCACCCAGCCCGTGATTTGGCGGGACCACGCGGGCACCCTCACCATTAGACAACAAGGATTTAACGACGTCGTGGTGTGGAATCCGGGCCCGGCCCTAACCCGCACGCTGCCTGACATGGCGGCCGAAGACTATGCTCACTTTTTGTGTGTAGAGGCCGCGAGCATCCATGAGCCGGTGGTGCTGGCCCCCGGCGCCACTTGGCAGGCAAGTCAGACTTTGAGCGCCGCTTGAACTAGTTATCGAGCAGCACGATGGCCGAGGCGGCGATACCTTCCTCGCGCCCTGCAAAACCCATTTTTTCCGTGGTGGTGGCCTTCACGCTGACAGCTGCGAGCGACAGCCCTAAATCCTCTGCAATGCGCTCGCGCATCAGCGCCACATGCGGCGCAATTTTGGGTCGCTCGGCAATCACGGTGGCATCCACATTAATGATGCGAAAACCCATTTCGGCGACGAGCGCCCGTGTTCTGCGCAGCAAGATCCGGCTGTCGATGCCTTTAAATTCGCCGTCGGTATCGGGAAAATGTTTACCAATATCCCCCAGCGCCGCCGCCCCCAGCAGCGCGTCGCACAAGGCGTGCAGTAGCACGTCGCCGTCCGAATGCGCGGCTAAGCCACGGGTATGCGGGACCTTAACGCCCCCCAACATCACGTAGTCGCCGTCGCGGAAACAATGGGCATCGAGACCCTGACCTATGCGCATGTGGGCGTTCCTTTAGCTATGGGTCTGGCGCGCAGATACAGTTCAGCGAACGCTAGATCTTCGGGTCGCGTAATTTTGAGGTTGTCGGCGTGGCCTTCAATCATCCGTGGCAGGTGGCCTGCCAACTCCATGGCCTGCGCTTCATCGGTCACCATGCGACCGGCCACTAAAGCTGTCCGCAACGCGGCGCGCAAAGCCCCCACCCGGAACATCTGCGGGGTGAGCGCCTGCCAAAGCTGACTGCGATCGACCGTCTGGGCAATGCGCCCATCGCTGCCGCAGCGTTTGAGGGTGTCTTTCACGGGCACGCCAAGAATGCCCCCGCAGGGGTCATTCGACAGTTCATCAATGAGATGCGACAAGTCAGCCAAACGCAGGCAGGGACGCGCCGCATCGTGCACCAGCGCCCAATCGTGATCACGTGCGGGCAGCGCATCCAGCCCATTGAGTACCGAGTGACAGCGCTCCGCACCGCCCAAGGCGGTACGCACCCGCTCACCGTAGATCGCTGCCAGTGCCGCTCCCTGAGCATCGTCGGGCGCCAACACGAGCACCGCGGCGGCAATGCGGGATTCGGCCAGCAACGCCTCAAGCGTATGTTCCAGGATGGTACGCCCGGCGATCGCTAAGTATTGTTTGGGGAGTTCACTACCCATCCGGGTACCCCGGCCGGCGGCGGGCACCACGGCCCACAGGCGCGCTGCGTCGTTCATTCGACGCGCGCTACCGGTGTCGGTGTCGCTACCGGTGTTGGGGTCACTACCGCTACCGCGACGGGTGTCAGTGTCGGCACCGGATCCAGTAGCTGAATAAAAACCTCCCCGTGACGCACCATGCCCATCTCGCTGCGCGCCAATTCCTCAATGGCTTCTAAGCCTTGTTTGAGGTCGACGACTTCGGCAGCCAGCCCATTGTTACGGGTTTCCCATTGCGCGTTCTCAGCCTTTTGCGCGGCAATTTGTTCTTGCGCACGCCAGACGTCGTGAACACCACCGCGGCCATACCAGAGCGTGAACTGTAAGCCCAGCAGCAGGCCCGTCAACGTCAGCAAGAGCAGGCGCACGGCGCTGGGTCCTCTAGGGCAACAGGTTGTAGAACGCGGCGCGGCCGGGATAGGTCGCACGCGCGCCGAGTTCGCGCTCAATCACCAGCAAGCGGTTGTATTTGGCGATGCGGTCGGAGCGCGACAGCGAGCCCGTCTTGATCTGGCCGGTACTTTTTCCCACAGCGATGTCAGCGATAGTGGTGTCTTCGCTTTCGCCGGAGCGATGGGACACCACCGCCGTGTAGTTCGCGGCACGCGCCATGTCGATCGCGGCGAAGGTTTCGGTCAGGGTGCCAATCTGGTTGACCTTGATGAGGATCGAATTAGCCACGCCTTGGGCGATCCCTTGCGCAAGCGTCTCGGTGTTGGTCACGAAGAGGTCGTCACCCACCAACTGCACCCGATCACCGACCGCCCGGGTCAGTAAACTCCAGCCTTCCCAATCGTTTTGGTCCATGCCGTCTTCAATCGACAAAATGGGGTAGTCGCGCGACCAACTCGCCAGCAATTCGCTCATTTGCGCACTGCTGAGGTGGCGCCCCTCAGAAGCCAAATGGTAGCGGCCCTCGCGGTAGAACTCGGAACTGGCCACGTCGAGCCCCAGCATGATGTCGCTGCCCAACTTAAAGCCTGCCTTTTCAACCGCCAAAGCGATCACATCAAGCGCGGCCTGATTGGAAGGAAGATCCGGTGCGAACCCCCCTTCATCGCCGACCGTCGTGCCCGCGCCGCGCGCTGCGAGCACCGCTTTAAGCGCGTGAAAAATTTCCGCCCCGTAGCGCAGGGCTTCAGCAAAAGACGGTGCGCCCACCGGTAGGATCATGAATTCTTGAAAATCGACATTGTTACTGGCGTGAGCGCCACCGTTGATGATGTTCATCATCGGCACCGGCATCTGAAAACGATCGCGTTCACCCCGCGCTAGCAGCGCATAGAGCGGCAGACCCTGCTCATTGGCGGCGGCGTGGGCGGCGGCCATCGAAACCCCCAAGAGGGCGTTGGCGCCCAAGCGCCCTTTGTTAGGCGTACCGTCCAAAGCCAGCATCGCGTGGTCGAGAACGCTCTGCTCGCCCACTTCAATTCCCCGCACCGCCGTGGCAATTTCACCGTTCACGTTGGCCACCGCTTGCAGCACCCCTTTGCCTAGATAGCGCGCGGGGTCAGCGTCGCGTAGTTCCAGTGCCTCGCGCTCGCCGGTGGATGCGCCCGAGGGCACGATGGCCACACCGCGCGCGCCCCGGGCCGTGACGACTTCTGCGCGTACCGTTGGATTCCCGCGGGAGTCCATCACTTCCATGGCGGTGACTTGGACTATCTCAGACATTGCAGTTCCTCGAAATTTTGCTGGCCCGCAGCGGGCGCGCAAAGGGGTTCAATGAGCCGACGGCTCAAGCCGTCATGGCCCCGCCTCGCTTGACGGTGGCGTCAATCGCGCAGAGCGTTTCCAAGAGTTCGCGCATCCGTTCGAGCGGCCACGCGTTGGGTCCGTCGGACAAGGCTTGCGCGGGATTAGGATGGGTCTCCATAAAAATACCGGCAACCCCAACCGCCGCTGCCGCGCGGGCCAAGGCGGGTACAAATTCGCGCTGCCCACCGGAGCGGCCGCCCTCACCACCCGGCATCTGCACGGAATGCGTGGCGTCGAACACTACCGGCGCGCCCGTTTCGCGCATCACCACCAGGGCGCGCATATCCGATACCAAATAGTTATAGCCAAAACTCGCGCCGCGCTCGCACACCATGATGGCGTCGTTACCAACAGCTCGCGCCTTGGCGACCACATGCTGCATGTCCCAAGGTGCGAGGAACTGACCTTTTTTGATATTAACCGGCCGGCCCTGACTGGCCACGGCCGCAATAAAATTGGTCTGGCGGCACAAAAAAGCGGGGGTTTGCAGCACATCCACCACCGACGCCACCTCCGCCAACGGGGTGTCCTCGTGGACATCCGTGAGCACCGGCACGCCAAATTCACGCCGCACCCGTTCCAGAATGGCGAGGCCTTTATCGATGCCCGGCCCACGGAAGCTGTCACCCGAAGTACGATTGGCTTTGTCGTAGGAGGCCTTGAAAATGAACGGGATGCCCAACTCGCGCGTGATCTCGCGCAGCGTGCCGGCCACTTCCATCACCAGTTCCTCAGATTCAATGACACAAGGCCCGGCAATTAGAAAAAACGGTCGCTCGCCGCCGACTTCGAAATTACACAGCTGCATGAGGGTCTGGCGCCGTCTGGCGTTGTCGGTAATCGATCGCTGCACGCACAAAAGCGGTGAACAGCGGGTGGCCATCGCGCGGAGTGGAAGTAAATTCGGGGTGGAACTGACAGCCGACAAACCACGGGTGGGTGGGAATTTCGATGATTTCGACCAGATTGCCATCCATTGAACGGCCCGCGATGCGCAGGCCCGCGGCCTCCAGATCCATCTGGTAGGTGTTGTTGAATTCGTAGCGATGCCGGTG
>CAIPNE010000701.1 GCA_903866355.1 uncultured Gammaproteobacteria bacterium | reverse complement strand
GCCGCGACAGTCGTCGAATTCGGCGAGGAGCGCGCGAAGTTCGGCTTCTAGCGCCGCGCCGCGCTCAGCCAGCGCGGCTAAAGCTTTGTGCATCGGGCCGTTATAGTTTCGGAAGTAATCCAAAAAATGATCAGCTGACGCATAACGGAAGACAAAGTGTTTTGGCACCAGATTAATCTCGCTGGCGTGCGTGCCGAACCAGTTTTCAATCGCCTCGCGTGTGCCCCAGCGTGACGGCGGAGACAGCCCGGCGGGCGGCGGCAGGTGACGGCCGATGACGCCAAACACGCGACCAATGAATCCCTCCGGGGTCCAGTTCGACAGACCGATCACCCCGCCTGGACGGCACACGCGCAGGAGTTCGGATGCCGCGCGCGTCTGGTTAGGCGTGAACATCACGCCGAAAGTAGATAGCACCACATCGAAGTGCGCATCGGCGAAGGGGAGGGCTTCGGCGTCGGCACCCTGAAAATCTACGTTCAGGCCCTCGGCGACAGCGCGGGCACGACCCCGATCGAGCAGCGCGTCGACGTAGTCTGTGGACGTGACGGCGCAGAAGCGCCGCGCGGCAGCCAGTGTGGCGTTACCGTTGCCGGCCGCAACGTCGAGGACTCGGCTGCCGGGCGCCAGGTCGATCTGCTCGCAGAGTTGTTCGCCGACTATCTGCAAAGTGGTACCGACGGCGGCGTAATCGCCCGCAGCCCAGGTGTCGCGCTGGCGAGATTTGACAGCTTCGAGGTCGGGCGTTGTGGTGCTGGTCTGGGTCTCAATGTTCATGGGATAAGATCCTCAATGGTTTAGTAGACCGCCGTGCGGTGCGCACAGTGTGCCGCTTATTAGGCGGCTTCGCTCGCTGCAATGCTGGGCGAATTGGATGCCGGCGACCCCTTCGCTAATGTCGTCATGGGTCGAGGCGACTGGTGACACGGGGAGACTGAGGGCTGTCTGCCGTGGCTAGAGCACACGACTGCACTCAGCCCAAGTGATGCGCACGGCGTCTATTCCAGCGTGTGGGCACCAACCCTTTACGGTCGTGGCGGCGCGCGGCAATGCCGAACTCGCGCTAGCCTTTAGCCCGCTAGAAGCTTTTTATCTACGCCATGCTGGCCACACGCGCTCCTTGGTGAAGACGCCATCGCCGCCGAGTATGCCGACCGCGCGGCGCGAACGCTGGGCGCCCCTGCTTTAATCCTGCTCCTCGCCGTTGTGGCGTGGAGCCTCGCGGGTGGCGAACGGCGCGCTGATCTGAGCGCTGCGGATTTTTTCCGGGCATTTCCTGTCAGCGCAGGCCCGCCGCGCCAGCGCAGGGCCCGCGCGTTGGCGCGGCAGAGTTTTTGATCCGGTCACGGGATCGCCGAACGCCCGCGATCCTTAGGCGATTGCTCGGGACGACAGCACGGCAGCGGTGAAGGACGGCAGGCGTGGCTAGCGTGCCCACGACAACCCAGGGGAATATTCGCTATCGCTGGGTGGCTGCTGCGCATCCCTGCGTCCGCGACAGTCCGGCGTCTCTCCACAGCAACAACGCGCGACCGCGAGGGTACCCATGAGGTGGAGTACGAAGCGCTAGGTTTCATTTGCCGGCTTGCCGCTTTGGTGTCGACAACTGCGCGCCAATCTCACGCGATATCACCAGGTCTTTGCATCGCATCATCGATAGCGTGAACGAGTGATGCTATTTTTTTTCAGCCTACAGTTTGGTGCGAACACGCGGTGGTCGCGCGTAAGGTGTCGCGCGGCGTCGCTACTCGGGCGGCCCGGGGGGGCGTGCGGCTGATCTGAGTAGTAGCGCTCCTCGCCGGGGGTCGCAGAAAGTGCCGAATCATTACATTACACTGTCTTCTCGATTCGGTTCGGGTCGCGTTACCCGCACAGCGGCAGCGCGAAAAATCTACATGGCCATAGCCCTGCATACCCTTAGGAGGCAACGATGAAGCTCGCTCTCTACCTGCCCAATTTTCGTGATCACGTGACGGTCAAGGAACTCGAGGACCTCACGAACCTCGCCGAGGCGCTCGACTTCAACTCGGTGTGGACGCTCGACCGAGTCGTGGTGCCGGAAGCCTCCGACGAGCATAGGCTGCAGCACCCGTTTGGCATGATGACCCAGTTTCCGAAGGCGCTGCCGGTGTCGGCCCGCGGCCAGTGGTTGCATGGCATGCCCCTCATCCCGTGGTTGGCAGCGAAGACCACTAAGTTGCGCATCGGCATGAGCATCATCGACACACCGTACCGCGCGCCCGGCGTGCTGGCGGGCGAAATCGCGACGATAGACCACCTGTCGAATGGCCGGGTGAACGTGGGCCTGGGTTCCGGCTGGATGCCTGAGGAATTTGCGGCCGCGAGTGCGACGCATATTTTTCCCAAACGGCACAAGCACGTGCGCGAGACGATCGAGATCCTCCAAGGCATCTGGACGAACGACCTCTTTGAGTACCACGGCGAGTTCGCCGACTTTGAGCGCTGTGGCTTTGGCGCGAAGCCGCTGCAGAAGCCTTGCCCGCCGATCTACTTCAGTGGCCTGAAGGATCCAAAACGCTCGGCGCGCCGCATCGCGAAGTACGGTCTTGCGGGTTGGATCGGCATCCAGGACACCCCCGAGGAAATCGTCCGCTGGCGCAGCGCAATCCAGCACGAGCTCGATGAGATGGGCAGCGGCCGTTCGCTGGCAGATGGCTTCGATATGTGCAGCATGATCTGGTTCGCCATCACGGATGAACCCAGCGACCAAACGCCGAACGGAAAATTGAGTAATCTGCTGGTGGGTACCGCCGCACAAATTACGGACAACCTGAAGCGCTTCAAGGACGCGGGCCTAGATATGCCCCTGCTCTGGCCACCCTTCAGTGGTGTACCGGTTTCGAAGACGCTCGATGACATGAAGCGGCTGGTTGAGGAGATCATGCCGAAGGTCAACGCCAGCTGAGACACTCAATGAATTAGCCTCAGTAGCGATCAATGGGGTCCGCGCAGGACGGGCGGGTTACGGCCCACCGAACGCAACCCAGATCCTATCTCAACACCGGCCCGGCCCGTTCATCCTGAGACAAGCTCAGGACGGGCGGGCCTCGAACGGCCCCGTTACCGTTCGCCATGAGTCATGCCAAGGTTGACGGGTGCCAGGTTCTGCACGGCACCTGCCCTAGCCTTGGCAGCTGCTGCGTTTTCCGCCCGGCAACAATTCTGGCTAGACGAGTTTTTGACCCGGCGGCACCAAGGACCTCGTTTTGCGATCCTCAATGGCGCGAATTTTTTCACGATCGCGGCGCCAGCCGTCAGTGCGTAGCTGTCTTTATCGAGCGCGAGGATCTGGCAGGCCCTACCGAGGCCATAGGGCTAGCGCGAGGCGTAGCCCAAAATTGACAGCACCCCGTAGGCGAGCGCTGCTTTGTCGCTTCACTATCCAGTTCGAAGATCAGCTGCTGCCGGATTAACCCACATTCCGCTTACACAGAATCCGGAATACCCTCCAGCGCCGCGATGATCCGGTCAACCGATTGCGCGGTGCTCTCCGCGTCGGTTTGCACGGTTACGTCATAGACGAGGGGATGCGCGTGGCAGAGTTCATCGCTTCTTCGCGCCAGCCCGAGCGGCCGTCCTTCAGCTTTGCCGTCGCCTCTGGAAGATTCCCGGCGCTCGAGCTCGGCCAGGGAACAGAAAACGCCCACGCTGAACAGGCGGGCGCCGTGTTGCCGCAGGACCTCCATCAGGTCCTCGTACCATGCGGGGTCCTGAAGGAAGTGGTCGATGATGAGATGCGTGCCAAGTTGCAGATGAGCGCCCCAACTGCGGTGCACGCCCTTCAGCAGGCGTTGGCCGTGCGCGTTGAATACAACCCGCAGACGCGGACTGCCACCGTGTTTGCCCTCGGCGTGACTTTCGTCCACATATTCCCAGCTTGCACGACCATCGAAAGGCACGCGGGATGACAGCCTGTTCAGGTCTGCACCCTCCTGTAGCTGCACAAAGCTGATGGGAAACAGCTTGCCCGAAATGAGTAGCGCCAGGTCGTCAAAGGCTACGCGCGCAAAGGCCGCCTGGGGATCGCCGTCCGCCAGATCTATCAGTCGATCCTGCAAGACCTGGCACAGCGTGGATTTTCCGGATGAACTGGGGCCATTGACCAGAATCGCAAGCGCCCGCGCGCCATTTCCACTCGAAGCATTGATCATCGTTATTCACCCGTTATTGATTCCAGCATGGAGCGTGCCTTCCCCCGCAGGCAGGTGAGCCCTCGTGACGGTCGGATACAGCGACACGCACAAGATCCCGGCCTCAAGGCTGCGCAAATAGAGTAAGCCATCGTGCTGGTTTTTGGGCTCCCGGCGAGCCAATAAATGCAAAGATACGGGGATTGGAAGTTGCGGGGTCATCCACTATTCGAACTCGGGAGATGCCCGCTGAATTACCTGCGCCTGCCGATGTCGCAAACCAACCGATCGATTCGTCCGCGCTGGTGCCCAGAAATAATGACGGCGAAGAGCGCGCGATATAGGGCCGATAGCAGGCCGGATGACTCACCGGACAAGCCCACGACTTTCCACACGAACCTGCGACAAACCGCAGGAATCCCAGCATCCGGGCAATAAAAACCTCCAACGCGGACCCGTTGGGGTTTGGATATTGGCGGCCGGAGGCATATGAAGTCGTGTTTGGCCGCATGCGATTCGAGCGAAAAGCTGCAGGTCGCGGCGTTGCAGTACGACGTCATACCTGCACTGCCAATCGCTATCGAACTGACCACGTCACGGGATGATCCTTGACCATGTGATGAGGATGAAGGGGCGTCATTAGGGTCATCTGGTGGGTGTCCCTGATTTCTGCACCCGCGTAAAAATCGGTCTGACGGTCCGCACCGTGCTGGCTCAGTGCATCCTGCCGCTGATGATGGCGCCGAGCCGTGCTACCGCGCGGTCCAGTTGCGGCGTCCAGGGATGACCGTAGTTGAGACGGAGGTAGTTCCGGAACTCGCGCCGTGCCGAGAAAATAGGGCCGGGCGCAATGCTGATCGACTCTTCCAGCGCGAGGCGATGCACTGCTAGCGCGTCCACGCCGGCGGGGAGCTCTATCCACAGGAAATAGCCCCCGCTGGGAGGGGCCACGCGATAGCCTGGCGGGAAATGCCGGCGAATAGCCGCCAGCGCCAATTCCTGTTGCTTCGCGAGGGTGGCCCTCAGGCGAACCAGATGCGCCTCGTAGCCCCCTTGGCGCAGCATCTGCGCGACGCAGAGTTGTACTGGCATGCTGGTCCCCAGCGAGGTCGTGATCTGCAATCGCCGGACCGCCTCGGTGTGGCGCCCGGCGGCCACCCAGCCAAGTCGATAGCCGGGCGCGAGGCACTTCGAGAATGAGCCGCAGTGCATGACCAAGCCCTCGTGGTCGAACGCCTTCGCAGGCCTGACCTGCGAACTGAACTGCAGCTCCCCATAGGCATCGTCCTCGAGCAGCGGAATCCCTCGCGTGGTCAGCAACTCCACCATTTCCTGCTTACGACCATCGGACATGCTGGTCCCGGAGGGATTTTGAAGCGTGGTCATGAACCAGCAAGCCTTGATGTCGTGTCTCGCGATCGCGAACCGCAGTGCGGTGAGATCCAGCCCTTCGCCGGGATGCGTTGGTATCTCGACTACTCTCAGCCCTAAGTTCTCGACTGCCTGCAAGCACGCGTAGAACGTGGGCGCTTCCACGGCAATCGTGTCTCCGGGTCGCGTGACCGAACGCAGGCACAGGGTCAGTGCTTCGAGGGCGCCATTGGTGACGATGATTTCCTGAAGCGGCACGTGCACGCCGCCATGCAGGTAGCGCTTCGCGATCTGGCGGCGCAACTCAAGGCTGCCTGGCGAGAGGCTCTCGACGGTTTCGAAGGGATCTAGGTGGCGGGCGCTGCTGCCTAGGAAGCGTGAAAGTTTTGCCCAGGGAAACAACGTCGGCCCCGGAAAGGCTGAGCCGAGTGGGATCACGTTGCGATCGCGGATGGCTTCCAGCGTCTGGAAGACGAGGTCACTGACGTCGACCTTGGTGGAACGGACCGTGGCCCGAGATCGCTGCGGGCCCGGCACGGGTTGTCGCCACTTCGCGCTGACGTAATACCCCGATCGTGCACGGCTTTCGATCAGGCCGTTCATCTCTAGCACCTCATACGCCCGCAGGACCGTCGCCGGGCTGACGCTGCGTTCATGGCAAAGCACCCGCACTGACGGGGCGCGTTCGCCCGTACGCAGCGTCCCCTCGCGGATGGCGGCGGTCAGCTCGTCGGCAAGCGTCTGGTACAGTTTCATCGTCGGTGGGCTGCTCGATCGGCGGGACGCGGCTGGGCGCGCGGCGGCGTGGGACTAGCGCAGTCCGTGGGGCTGGATGTGTCCCGTGTACCAGCCGATCATCAGCATGGCGAACAGCGCGACCGATAGCGTGACGCGGACGGTCAGCGCGCGGACCATTGCCCGGTCCCTCCGGCCTGAGGACATCGAGAACAGCGCGTGGCCGAGGCTGGCGATGATCGCAACGAGCGTCACGATGATTAGGATTTTCATTACTGCTAGACCTCGTGTTTGATGCTGGGTGACAGGCTAGTGCCCTCGGCGGCAAGCCTCACCGCATAGGACTTTTTCTCGTCGCGCACAGTCTTGACGACCAGCGCAAAGGCCGCGGTGATCAGCATCAGCAACGCGAGCATCAGGAAGGCGAGACCAGGATTGAATCGCCACGCCTCGCGTAGGCCCCCAACCACCCCCAAGGGCGTCACGATCAGCAGCAGTGGTTTGGCTATTCTCATGGGCAAAGGTATCCGAGGAGGCTGGCGCCTAGTATCTCCCCGACTGTGTCGCATAACAGGGGCAGTTTCGCGCGAAAAATGCGTAACAGCTACGCGCAGGGCGGGGTTCGCCCGAGCTGCGGCGTGTGTCGCGTGGCCGAGAGCGCGGCGCTGCTGGTCGACGAGGTGTTGGCCGAGCCGGTACGCCAGTGGGTGTTGAGCGTTCCCTCTCCGTTGCGTTTCCTGTTTGCGAGTCGGCCCGAGGCCATGGGCCACGTACTCGGCACCGTCTAGCGCTGCATCGCCCAGCACCTAGTCAGGAAGACAGACCTTTGCGGTAAGCCAGCCCGGACCGGTGTGGTGACCCTGACCCTATGTTTCGGTAGCGCGCTCAACCTCAACACCGACTTCCACAGGCTGTTTCTCGTTGGGGTCTACGTCGAGCCTCCTGACGAGGGACTGAGTGCACGCTGGTCGCAATGACAAGGCTAGCAAGCGCGGATAAGCTGGCGTTGCCGGGGTTATCGACTGACTAGGTGCTCACTAGGGCCTCCCCGCGGCCAGCGTTACGCTCGACTGGGGCAATGGCAAAAGTTGCAGCGGATGGCAACAAAGGAGCAGCCGGGTGCAAATTCTAATCGCGGGTGGCGGTATTGGTGGGCTGGTGCTGGCCTTGATGCTGCAGCGGCGCGGCATCTCTTGCACCGTCCTCGAAGCCGCGACGGACATCCGCCCCCTCGGGGTCGGCATCAACCTCCTTCCCCATGCGGTCCGTGAACTGGCCGCGCTCGACCTGCTTCCCGCCCTCGACGCTACGGGTATCCGCACCCGTGAACTGCGCTACGCGAACCACCTCGGCCAGACCCTCTGGGCCGAGCCACGCGGCACGTGGG
>CAIPNE010000700.1 GCA_903866355.1 uncultured Gammaproteobacteria bacterium | reverse complement strand
CCACCGGCCGCGACCCCACCGGCCGCGACCCCACCGGCCGCGACGCCACCGGCCGCTGCCAAAGTCCCAGATCCCGCGCCCGAGCTACCCACGCGGGGCGAGCTGGTGGTGAACACGACGCGCGATTCTTGGGTCGATATCAAAGACGCGCGTGGCCAGCGTTTGTGGTCTGGCACGCTAAAGAAGGGGAAAACCGTGGCCGTGACGGGTCGCCCTCCCTATGCCCTGTTGATCGGCAATGCGCCGGGCGTCACGCTCAGTTTCCGTGGGAACTCCGTGGATGTTCAAAGTCACGCCCTAAGTGGCGTGGCACGGCTGTCGGTAGGCGAATCCCCCTGAGGTCGCTGCGGCGACTTCTGTCATTTCGGAGCACTCGGTGAAAGAACAACTACGCGCTATTCGTGGCATGAATGACATTGTGCCGCCCTTCAGCGCTCGCTGGCAGCAATTGGAGCAGCAAGTCGCTGGCGTGTTGAACGCCTATGGCTATCAACAAATTCGCTTGCCAATTCTGGAGCAAACCGGCGTTTTTGAGCGCTCGATCGGTGACACCACTGACATCGTGCAAAAAGAGATGTACACCTTTGCCGACCGCAACGGCGAGCGCTTGACGCTGCGCCCCGAAGGCACGGCGGGGTGTGTGCGGGCGGTACTGGAACACGGCTTGCTCAACGTCCAACCCCATTTGCGCCTGTGGTATATCGGGGCCATGTTCCGCCACGAGCGACCACAGAAAGGCCGCTATCGCCAGTTTCATCAAATTGGCGTCGAAACTTACGGGATGGCCGGCCCAGGCATCGACGCGGAGATCATCCTTCTGACTGCGCGCCTGTGGCGCGAACTGGGCATCACCGGCCTACGCTTAGAACTCAACACCTTGGGTGTCGCCGCGGAACGCGAGTGTTATCGCACCGCGCTAAGCGAGTATTTCGAAGCGCATCACGAAGCGCTGGACGAAGACAGCAAGCTGCGCCTAACACGCAATCCGTTGCGCATTCTCGATAGTAAAAATCCGGCAATGCAGGCGCTCGTCGCCAATGCACCCCGGTTGGTCGACTATCTGGAAGCCGACTCGCGCGAGCACTTCGCAGCAATCTGCGCCATCCTGGACGCGGCAGGGATCGCCTACTCGGTAAACCCACTGTTAGTCCGCGGACTCGATTACTACTCCAAAACCGTGTTCGAGTGGATTACCACGGAACTCGGCGCGCAGGGCACGGTCTGCGCTGGAGGTCGCTACGATGCGCTGGTGGAATTGATGGGTGGTAAACCGACGCCCGCCATCGGTTTTGCCATGGGACTGGAGCGATTGCTAGAGTTAAGCGCCGTGCAAACGGGCGACCAAGCCAGCAACGAGGCAGATGTCTGTGTGGTCGCCGCGGGAGAGGCAGAAATCTCAGCGGCTTTGCGCCTAGCGGAAAACCTGCGCGATGAGCTGCGGGGGCTGCGGGGGCTGCGGGTGTTGTGCCTGTGCGGCAGCGGCAGCCTGAAAACGCAAATGAAGCGTGCGGATCGATCCGGCGCGCGCGTGGCGCTAATTCTCGGTAGCGAGGAACTTGAAAGCGACACCATCACCCTCAAGCCTTTGCGCGGGCAAGACGAACAACGGCGCGTCCCACGGGCCGCCCTGATGGGTGTTCTGACCAGCGTGTTAGCGCCATGAGGGGGAAACCGGTCGCAGGCGGGTATACTCGCCCCCCCGGCACCCCGCCGGCCAAGCGTAAGCGAGAGGACAACTGACGTGGAAGGCTATAGCTCAGAACGCGAACAGGTCGAGGTCATCCAAAAGTGGTGGAAGGAGCACGGCAAATCTATCGTGCTAGGTCTCACCGTGGGCCTGTTAGGCCTAGGCGGTTACCGTTACTGGGACGAGACGCGCAACCTGCAGGCCGAGAGCGCATCGATCAACTACGAAAAATTTTTGACTCAGGCCGACAACAAGACCAGCAAAGAGTCGCGCGCGACCGGCCAAGCCATTCTCGACAATTACGCAGCAAGCATCTACGCACGCATGACCGCCTTAACCTTGGCTAAGCTTGCGGTCGATGATGGGCAGCCCGAAGAAGCCAAAAAGCGCTTGCAATGGGTACTTGACCACCCAGGCCAGGACAAACTTGCCGAAGCGGCGCGCGCGCGCTTGGCGCAACTGAGCCTCGCGGACGGCAAAGCCGACGCTGCTTGGGCGTTATTGGTGAAAGGTGGCCTGGACAAAGGCGACCAGCTAGCCGAGCTCAAAGGCGACATTCTCGCCGCGCAAGGCAAAACCGCCGAGGCCGTGGTCCTGTATGCGAAGGCCCAAAAGCTCCTCACCGAGGGCGGCGGCAACCCGGCGGTCATCGAACTAAAACTCGAGCGTCTGGGTCAGCTAGGCCAGGTGGGCTTGAAAGACTGAACGTAACCCGTGCGCCGGTGTGCGCGTTGTTGGCGCTGCTGGTGGCCGGTTGCGCGGCACAGCGCGACACCATGAGCAATATGTTCAAGCCCAAAGACGAGCAAAGCGAAGCCTTAAAAAAGGCTGCCGAACCGACGCCGCTGGACGAGACGTTCCAATCCAGCATTGCGATCAAACAAGTCTGGTCGGGGCGCTTTGGCAAAGGCTACGAAAAGCTGTACCTAAAACTCGTACCCTCTTGGTATGAAGACCATCTCTACGTGGCCGACCGCGATGGCCGCGTGATGGCAGTCAATGCCGCCACGGGCGAGACAACTTGGGAAGAGCGTGACAAGAAGCGCCTGATTTCGGGCGGCCCCGGGGTGGGCGAAGGCAAAGTTTTTGTGGGCACCACCGACGCCCAAGTGGTGGCGCGTGACGCCAAAACCGGCGAAAAAATCTGGATAGCGGAAGTCTCCAGCGAAGTCTTGGCCGCCCCTCGCGCGGGTGGTGGCGTGGTCCTGATCCGCACCGGCGACGGCAAACTCTACGCCCTAGACGCCGCCACTGGGGTCCAAAAATGGGTGTTCGACCGGACCATTCCCACGCTGACGCTGCGCGGCTCGGCCGCAGCGGTCATCCACGACGATAAAGTCTTGGCCGGTTTCGATAACGGGCGATTCTCCGCCTTAGAACTGACCACCGGCAAAGAGCTGTGGGAGACCCGGCTCGGCGAACCCAAGGGGCGTTCGGATCTAGAACGCCTGATCGACGTAGACTCTGAACCCGTCATCCGCGACAACACCGCCTATGTCGACTGCTTTCAGGGGCGGGTGGCAGCGGTGTCGCTAGACGACGGCAGCCTAGAATGGACGCGCCAAATCTCCTCCTACGAGGATGTCGCGGTCGACGAAGAACACGTTTACGTCACCGACGAACACAGTGTGGTGTGGGCGCTAAAACGCAGCGACGGCTCCACCGTGTGGCGACAAAAAGGCATGAAAAACCGCCGCCTAACCGGCGCCACACTCTACGGGAAGCAAATTGTGGTGGGCGATTTCGAAGGCTATCTGCATTGGCTGGACGTGACCACGGGCGAAATAGTGGGACGCGAACGTATCGACAAGGAGCGCATCATCACCCCTCCCATCAACATCGGTACCGCATTGGTGGGCTATAGCTCATCAGGCGAAATGTCAGCGTGGCACGTGGACTGAGCACCCCGACCAGCGGGCACGCAAGCCGCCGGTCGACCTCAACCCACACAAGCAACATGACATTCGAAATTCGCAATCAAGTTAAACCGGCGTTCGCCATCATTGGCCGTCCCAACGTCGGAAAATCTACACTTTTTAACCGTATTACGCGGACCCGCAATGCACTGGTCGCCGATGTTCCCGGGGTCACCCGCGACGTCCAACTCGGTATCGGACGGGTTGGGCGCGCCGGTTATTTGGTGGTCGACACGGGCGGTATCGCCGCCGATTTAGGAGAACTGGGCGAATTAGTGAGCGCGCAAGCCATGCTGGCGCTAGAAGAATGCGTGGCTGGGGTGTTTGTGGTGGATGGGCGCGAAGGCCTAAACGCCATCGACGAGGCCTTGGCGCGGGCGTTGCGCCGCAGCGGCAAACCGCTGTTTCTGGCCGTCAACAAGACCGAAGACGGCGATTTGCCAGCGCTGCGCGCCGAGTACTCATGCTTAGGTCTGGGGATGCCCTATCCGGTGTCTGGCGCCCACGGTCAAGGGATCGAGGCACTCGTCGCAGCAGTGACCGCCGATTGGCCGACACTCGATGATCAACCGCTCACCGGCGGCGTGCGGGTGGCGATCGTGGGGCGTCCAAACGTCGGCAAATCGACGCTGACCAACCGCATGCTCGGCGAAGACCGCATGATTACCTGCGACATGCCGGGCACCACCCACGACAGCGTGGCCGTTCCGCTCAATCGCCACGGCCGCGAGTACACCCTCATCGACACCGCAGGCATTCGCCGGCGCAGCCGCGTCATCGATGTGGTGGAAAAATTTAGTGCGGTGAAAACCCTGCAGGCGATCGATTTAGCCCAGGTCGTGGTGGTGGTGATGGATGCTCGCGACTCGCTAACGGAGCAGGATCTCAGCGTCTTGGGGTTGGTGTTGGAAGTAGGCCGATCACTGGTCATTGCGGTGAATAAATGGGACGGCTTGGCGCCTGAACTGCGCGCTGAAATGCAACGCCAACTCGACCGTCGTTTAGATTTTGTCGATTTTGCCGAGGTGCGCATCATTTCGGCGTTGCACGGCACGGGCGTCGGGGAGCTATTTGCTTCCATCGACACCGCCTACACCTCCTCGCAAATAGAGGTGCCCACCAGTCTGCTCACCGATTTACTCTACAAAGCGCTGGAGGCCCACAGCCCGCCGCTGGTCCATGGGCGTCGTATTAAATTGCGCTATGCCCACATGGGCGGACGCAACCCACCCACGATCGTTATCCACGGCAACCAGACAGAGTCGGTGCCGGGGAGCTATAAACGTTATTTGGCCAACTTCTTTCGCAAGTCGCTCAAGCTGACCGGCACACCGGTCATGATCGAACTGCGTCAGGGTGAAAACCCCTTTGAGGGACGTCGTAATCAGCTCACTGCCCGCCAGCTCAAAAAACGTAACCGGCTGCGCGATCACGTCAAGAAAAAGGGCTAGGCGCGCGCTTAGACCTCAAACCACGGCAACACAGCGTCTTGGCGGGCAATCTCCACCACAACGCCCGGCACGCTTTGCGCCAAACACTCGGCGACTAGCGTCGGGCGATTAGTCCGCTCGCTCAAATGCGCAGCCACCAAACGTTGCAGCCGAGAAGTATCTAGTTGCGCTAAGAAGCCTACCGATTGGGCATTACTGAGATGCCCGTAGGCGCTCGCAACCCGCGCTTTAAGGGTGGCGGGGTAGGCGCTTTCGGCCAGCAAGGTGGGGTCGTGATTGAACTCTAAAATTAGCGCAGTGCACGCCGCATAGGCCGCCAGCACGTGGGGTGTCAGGCTGCCCAGATCGGTCAACATACCCACCTGCACACCGCCATGACGGAACACGAACTGCGTTGGTTCGCGCGCATCGTGCGGCACCGGGACAGGCAGAATATCGATGTCGCCAATGGCAAAGGACGCGTGCGGGGAGAATTCGTGCGTCACCGGCCGCACGCCGGGCTTGGCGCTCGCCGCCAGACTGGTACCGCGCGACCAATACACCGGCAGCGCATATTTCCTCGCCAGCGGCAGCACGCCGCCTAAATGATCTTCGTGCTCGTGGGTGACCAAGATGGCGTCGAGGCTGGCCGGGTCAAACCCGAGCACCGCCGCACGTGCTTCAAAGGTTTTGATGGAATAGCCGCAGTCCACCAGCAAACGCGTGTCGCCTGCCGTCACCAGCAGCGCGTTACCCGCGCTACCGCTGCCAATCAGCGCGCAGCGCATCACGCCCTACCCTCAATTAGCTGGCATGCGCTTCCAGCCCCTGTTCCACAGCTTGCAGAAGCTTGTGGGCGATGTCGCCGGTTTCCCAGCGCCCGTCCGGATCGAGCAACACCGCCTCGGTTTTGGTGCCAACGCCGGTGAGGTTCAGTTGCAGGCGATTGTCCTCATCCTTGCCCCAAAATTTTAATTTGGAGAGCAGACCACGCTGCTTGGTCGCACCGGCGCTGACCGGCACGCGCAGGTAGTAAATGCCACCCGCTTTATCAGCTTGATCCACCGCAAAACCCGCGCGCTCGAGCGCCACCCCAGTCTGGGTCCAAGCGTCCGCCAGCGGCAGTTGGATGGAGAGATAGATTTTCTCGCCCCCAGCGCTGACGATTTCGGCAACGCCACCCGCCGTCGCGGCGACGGCAGCAGACAAGGACGCAGCCGCGGCCGGTGCGATGTCAGTGGTGGCGGCGGCAGCGGGTGCCGCGGCAGCGCCGTAAGCTTGGGCGACCGTCAAGGATTGTGGCGCAAGCGGCGTCACTGGGTTAGCCGCGGGGGCGGGCACGCCCACTAGAAAGCTCTGCAAGCGCGTGACCATGGCGAGTTCTTGCGCTGGATCACTCGGCGTCGCTTGCCACATCCGTTGGTTGTCGTCCTTCGCGGTGAATATTTCGGCGCGTTGCGAGACATAGAGCAGCGTGGTGTCTGCGGTCGTAGCGGCCTGAATATAAATTTTGAATTTCTGCCGGGTCAGCGCCTGGGTGTTTTCGTCCCAT
>CAIPNE010000699.1 GCA_903866355.1 uncultured Gammaproteobacteria bacterium | reverse complement strand
GCGCATTTTGGCGAGCTTGCCGCATTTTTTGTTCGAATCAGCCCCATGGGCGGAAATTGCGATCCTGCTGAGGCGCTGAGAGTTTTCGCGCGGGAATCGCCGAAAGGCCAAATCCTGCGTACGGCACAGCAAGGCATGCGTAGCCGGTCGGCGGAAAATTCTTCATGATGACAGGCACTAACCGGAAAAGGCTCTCTCAGCCCGGCCACGCTAACCTCAAGAACGATTCTGCCATGATCACCCGCCCACGTTGGACCAAAACCACGCTCATATTCACCGGCACCGCCATTTGGGGCCTGATCCTCATCGGCTGTGTTTCCGTCAGCCGCACGATGCTGGCCCCGCCCCAGGTCGCCGGCGCCAATTTCATCGGCTCGAAGGAGTGCGTGCAGTGTCACGAAGACCAGACCGCGCACTTTGAGACCGCGAGCCACGCCCGCCTCGCACTCGCCGATCCCAGGGTGGGTGACACCGGCTGCGAAGCCTGTCACGGGCCGGGCAGCATCCACGCGGCTGCCGGCGGCAGCAGGGGCACCATCGTCAATCCCCGCAAATCGCCCGAGACATGCTTCCAATGCCATCTCGACAAGCGCGCCCAGTTCTCGCTGCCCAACAGCCACGGCGTGTTGAGCGGCAAGATGGGCTGCAGCGACTGTCACGAAGTGCACAAGGGCAACGCGATCGCCGGCACCGGCGCCGACCTCGAGGGCATGAATGCGACCTGCACCAAGTGCCACACGCAACAAAAGGGTCCGTTTGTTTATGAACACGGGGCCATGCGGGAGGGCTGTATCGCGTGTCACAATCCGCACGGCACGATCAATGCCAAGATGCTAGTCGCCCGTGACGCGAATCTCTGTCTCCGCTGCCACTTGGAGGCCCCGGATGCCGGTTCCTCCGGTCAGATCAACGCGAACGCGATCCGCCACACGAACGAGAATCACAATTCCCGTCTGATGCAGGGCACGTGCTGGAGTGCCGGTTGCCACGAGCAACCGCACGGTTCCAACGCGAGTTTCCACTTCCGCAACTAACCCCTCCTCCTCGCCCGCCATGAAAGCGAATCTCTTCACTCTGACCCGCACCACCCGCTTCGCGACTGGAACGCTTCTGCTCGGCACCGGTATCCTCGCCCAGGGCGCCGACAAGGCGCCGGCGACCGACGCGTTGCCGCTCTTCGAGAGCTATATCAAAGTCACCGGCCAAGCTGCCGCCATCAGCGGTGACAAATCCGCCTTCGAAACCCGCGCCAAACAGCCCGCCAACGGCGGCGCCGGCATCGAGGACCTCCATATTGTAAAAGAACTCTCGAAGACCACGACCGGCACGATCGATGCCCGCGCCCTCACCGGCGCCGAGGACTATCTCGGTCGCTACAACCTCACCAAGGTGGGCGTCGGCTCCGTCGATTTCGGCTTCAAGCGTTTTCGCACCTTCTACGACGGGGTCGGCGGCTTCTTCCCGACCAACAACCAGTGGTTGCCGCTGAACGACCAATCGCTCCACATTGACCGCAGCAAGGCTTGGGTCGAAATCAAGGTGGCCCTCAAGGACATGCCGGAGTTCGAGGTGCGCTACG
>CAIPNE010000698.1 GCA_903866355.1 uncultured Gammaproteobacteria bacterium | reverse complement strand
CTGGCGGCAGTAGGGCTTCGTCCACCAGCCCGCGCCACGCAAAATAGCCGCAATAGTCGGCCTCAGCTTGGGGGGCAACGCAGGCCCGCACGGTGGAGCGCGTGCCATCGGCACCGATTAACCAGTCACCGCGCTCGCGCTGCCCGTTGCTGAAACACGCTTCTACGCCGTCGGCCTGTTGTTCTAGCGAGGTCAAGGTGTAGCCGTTGTGGTAGGCGTCGCTCGGAAACTGGGCGCGGAGAAAGCGATAGATAAACCCCCAAGAGGTCATCATCTGGGGCATCTCGCACTGCCCCAATAAGCTGCCATCGGGTGCGAAGACCAAGCGACCCAGAGACTCTACGCCCATCTCGGGGCGTACTTCGATGCCGGCAACGCGTAAGGCGGCATACATCTCGTCGTGGGTTGCGATTCCGGCACCACGATTGGCGAGTTCCTCACCGGCGCGCTCATAGATGTCTACCTGCCAACCCGCACGGCGCAGCAGCACCCCGCAGAACAGCCCCGCCATAGAGCCACCGATGATAATGGCCCGTTTTTTCGTTAAATCGGTCATGCTGGGCTCCAGTAGCCAGGTTGTGGGTAAGCGAATTATCGCCATCAATCTGCTGCATCGTAGCGCACAAAACTGGCCGCAGACTAAGGTCCGGCTGGGCGGCGAAATTAGGGAGAAACAATGAGTGGTTTTTATGAGCGCGTGATCGGCGCGCCGTTGATCAACTACCTGTGTGGCAGCGGATTTGTGACGCGCTATCGCGCCGAAATAGTCCCGCATGCCACCGGTAATGTGCTCGAGCTGGGCATTGGTTCGGGGCTTAATCTACCACTCTACGACCCCGCTAAAGTCACGCGAGTGACGGGTGTGGATCCCAGCGCGCGGATGCGCGAATTGGGCGCGATGCGCTGGGCAGCGGCGCCTTTCCCGGTGGATTACATAGGGCTTAGCGGCGAAGACCTCGCGTTGCCAACGGCGAGTATCGACTCGGTAGTGGTAACGTTTAGCCTGTGCACCATCCCCAACGCCGTGCGTGCGCTCAAGGCGGCTAAACGGGTGCTGAAGCCTGGTGGCGAGCTGCTTTTTTTGGAACACGGACGCTCGCCCGACCACCCCGTGGCAACCTGGCAGGATCGTCTCAACGGGGTGTGGAACGTGTTGGCCTGCGGCTGCAATCTCAACCGCAATATGCCGCTGCTGATCGAAGAAGCAGGGTTTGAAATCCACTCGCTAGGCCAAGAATACGTCCGAGGACTACCACGGTTAGCGGGGTATTTAAGCTTCGGCCGGGCGCGCTGAGTAGGGTCGCCGTGATGAGTCTCAGACCAGCCGTGCGTGCTGGTGGCGGGAGAGGATCAGGCGGTTTTTAGCCAGAAAATACGCACGGGATCCTGAATGCCTTTCAGGTTGGCTGGGCCAATCTCGATGGCGTCGACGGCTGCGGGCAGTACGCCTGCTTTGCGAACTTCTTCGAGCATCACGTTAGAACACATGAGGCGGTCCATCCGCGGAAACTGGCTCAACGGGCTTGGAAAAGCCTCTGCCTGAACCCCCTCGATGCGGAAGGCGATGTTGACGTCGTTGCCGTGAATGTCTTCGCCACCGCTGGAAATTCCCCAGACTTCGCCGAAATGCAGCGCGACCCGGTAGTGAATGGGCTCGTTGACGGTGCGACTATTGCGCTGTTGTAGCCGCCGCGCCAATTCCACGGCGGCACTCAGCGCTTTGCTGGCAGAGGGAAACGTTGCCAAGAAACCATCGCCGGTGCCTTTGGTAAAACGCTGTCCAAATTCCTGCAGCACGGGCTCGGCAATTTGCATCAAGCGGGTTTTGAGATGTAGCGCGAGGTGGTCGTTTTCGTTAGCGAGGCGCGAGGATTCACATAAATCAAATACCAGCACGGCCTCAAGACGCTTCGCCAGATGTCCGGCGGGAATAATCACCGAGCGGTCCCAGTCGTCTTCTGCTTGATGTTCGATGCGGGCCGTCCAGTCTGCCAGCCGCAGCGTTACCGGCAATTGCAGTGGCACTTTCCCCTGTATCCGTTGCCAGTTGCCGGTAGCGTCTTTAATAAAAGTGCCATTACTGCTGGAGTCGTCGGCAAAGAACTGCTCGCCCTCTTTGATGAGGGTGACATGTAGACGCGAAACTTGGCCGTGCTTGAGGATGAGTTCGTTGTCTGGGTTGCGGCCAATTCGTACCACGCTCGTGGAAAACGTGCGGGGCGTATGGTCGCCGCGAGTGGTATCGATGAGAAGTATTTCCCAGCCCATGAACGTGCTGTCAGTCCTTAACGTTGGATCGGAAATTTGGTATGCGCCCAAACACTATAGTGGGCCGTTTCGGCCTTTGGAACCCGCAGAGGGGGGTGTCCGGCGCCAATTAAGCTGCCCTTTACGCGGGGTGCGGGGGGCCGGACTACGCCAACGGCCCGCCGCGCCGATGGGCGAGGGTGGCTAAAGCCGCCCTCGCCATACCGCTTAGGGGTGCACAATAACCCCACGGGCATTGCGTCCCCGTTCCATGTCTTCGAAGGCTTGGGGCGCGTCGTCGAGGCTGTAGGTCTTGGTGATCAGACCATCCAAATTGAGCTTGCCCGAGCGGTAGAGTTCTAGGTACATCGGGAAGTCTGCCTCAAAGTTAGCGCTGCCATACATGCAGCCTTTGATGGTCTTGGCCGTGAACGGCAGAATGGCGGCGTTTACCGAGAATCGATCGTCCATCCGGCCTACGCCTACTAGCACCGCTGTGCCGTTTTTGCGCGTCGCCTTAATGCATTGCTCGATAACCTTGCTGCTGCCCACGACGTCGAAGGCGTAATCCACGCCAATGCCGTTGGTCATCGCATAAATTTGTTTGGTGAAATCACCGGCGGGATCTACCGTGTGGGTGGCGCCGAACTCTTTGGCCATTGCCATTTTTTCAGCGGATAGATCGCAGGCGATGATGGTGGCCGCGCCGGCAATGCGCGCGCCCTGAATCACGTTAAGCCCCACGCCGCCGCAGCCGAATACCGCGACCGTGCTGCCGGGTTTGACCTCGGCGGTGCGGATGGCCGCGCCGACGCCGGTGGTCACACCGCAGCCCACCAGTGCGGCGGCTTTGAAGTCGAATGATTTGTCGATTGCCACCACGCAGGCGGCGGGTACCACGGCGTATTCGGCCATTAGGCCCACGAAGGACATGACGAAAATGCGCTGCCCGTCTTTGCTGACGCGGGTGGTGCCGTCAAACAGGTTGCCGTCTGGTTTCGCCCCAGTACACAAGAAGGGTTCTTGGTGGATGCAGTAGAAGCAATGACCGCAATGGGGAATGAAAGACACGATGACATGGTCGCCAACCTTGACGTTGGTCACGCCTTCACCGATTTCATCGATGATGCCCGCGCCTTCATGTCCCAAGACCACCGGGAAGGGGCTGGGAATGGTGCCGTTGACGACTGATAGATCTGAGTGACACACCCCGGTTGCCTTCATTTTTATCCGCACCTCGCCCATTTTAGGCGGGTCCAGATTGTCACTGACGACGGCGTATTCGT
>CAIPNE010000697.1 GCA_903866355.1 uncultured Gammaproteobacteria bacterium | reverse complement strand
CGCTGGATATATTCGTTGACGCCCGTCATGCGGCGCACCGGGGCTAACAACATGGCGGTCGCGGCGACGAAAGAGACAAAGTCGCCGCGCGACAACGCACCGGCAGCCGCCTCGCGCAGCGCAAACGCCATCATGAGGCCGAGGCTCAACGCGATAATGATCTGCAACACGGGATCGGTGGCCGCCGCGGTCCCGATGACCTTCATCTGCAGCTTGCGGGCGCTATTGATGGCCTGATGGAAGCGCGCGGATTCATACTGCTCGCCACCAAAAATTTTTACATCGCGATGCCCGCCGATGGCTTCTTCCGCCACGATGGTGACGGCGCCCATCGTGTTCTGCAGCCGCCGACTGCCCAACCTCAAGCGCGCGGAGACCCGCCCGATGAGCCACGCGATGGGTGGCCCCATGACGAGTAAAAACAGCGCCAAACGCCAGTTCATGTAGACCATGTAGCCGAGGAGCGCGAACACCAGCACGGTGTCTTTGACGATGACCGTGACGCAATGGGTGGCCGCCTGTGCCACCTGTCCCACATCGAAGGTAAACCGTGAGAGCAGTTCGCCGGCCGCGCGCTGGTCGAAAAACTGCGCCGGCAGAGCAATGAGGTTGCGAAACATCTGCGCGCGCAGATCCATCATGACGTTCTGCGCTACGGCCGCCACGCCCACACTGGAGACATAGCCCAGCCCTCCGCGCAGCGCGAGCAAGGTCATCATCACCAGCGGAATAACGAGAAACTGTAGGCCGCGATCGCTACCGAATTCGTGGTCCACGAGGTAGCGCAAAAACGCCGGCAAGATCCATTCGGTGGTGCCAAGCGCCACCATCCCCAACAGCGACCACAGGAAGATGAGTCGATGGGGATAGGCGTAGGAAACAAGGCGCAGGTAGAGTCGGGCGCTGCCGGTCGCGGGGTGCATCGCGCTACTATGCCCAAGGTAGTGCCGATTTGCATCCGATACGCCCACTGTCGCGCGTCATGCGCAGGGCAGCAAACTTGGCCCGTGCGCTAGCGCAAGCTTCCAGAAAGGTTTTTAACCATGAGTAAACTGCACCCCATCGTGGCGGTAACCGGGTCCTCGGGTGCTGGGACCACGAGCGTCACGACGGCTTTTCAGCACATTTTCAAGCGCGAGGGTCTACGCCCAGCGTGGATTGAAGGTGACAGTTTTCATCGTCACGACCGCGACACCATGACGCGCGAAGTTGAAAGCGCCGCGCAAGCCGGTCGCACCCTCACGCATTTTGGTCCCGAGGGGAATTTATTTGAGGCGCTCACGACGCTGTTCCAGGACTATGGCACGCAGGGCACGGGGCAGTGTCGTCACTATGTGCATACCGCCGCTGACGCGCTCCACCACGGCGCTGCGCCGGGTAGCTTCACGCCCTGGGTATCACTGCCTCCAGCCACCGATTTACTGTTTTACGAAGGCCTGCATGGCGGACTGGTCACCCCGACCTACAACCTGGCGCAGCACGTGGATCTGCTGATCGGCGTGGTGCCGATTATTAATTTGGAGTGGATTCAGAAAATTCATCGCGACCATGCGGTCCGTGGTTACAGCGCAGAAACCGCCACCCAAATGATTTTGCGGCGCATGCCAGATTATGTGCATTACATCTGCCCGCAGTTCTCGCGCACAGACATTAATTTTCAACGCATCCCGACCATTGATACCTCTAACCCATTCACCGCCCTCGACATCCCCAGCAACGACGAAAGCCTGGTGGTTATCCATATTGCCAACCCACAAAAGATCAACCCTGACTTCCGCGCGTTGTTGGAGATGCTGCAGGGTTCTTTTATGTCGCGTCCGGATACCTTGGTAGTCCCGGCGGGTAAAAACGGGTTTGCGATGGAGTTGCTGCTAACCCCCGTCATTGCGCGTTTAAAAGAGCAACGCAACCGGGCTCGGGGCTAAACGACAGCCCCGCTACGGCGCGCAGATCCCGCCTGTTCGAGAGTCCCCATCACCGGGATCACGAGCGGCGTCGCGGTGGCGCATTCAAGGCCCAAAATTCGCTGACGTTGCGCCAGCAGGGGCTCGCCTAGCGATTCGCAAACGTCAGCCAGCAGCCGGTAGCCGAGCGCCAAAGGACGCCGTGCAAGACTCGCCTCGAGATAAGCACGCGCCTTGCCCCAAAGCTGCTGATCCGCACACAAACGACCCAGCGCGAGCAACAAAACGGGGTCGTCACGATGGCCAGCCAGCCAGCCTTCGGCGCGCGTCAATGCGCCCTTCGCCGGCGCGCCCTGGAGCTCACCATACAGCGCCACCAACCGCGCATCCCACTGGCTCACGAGCGCTTTGCGTAAGACTTCTTCTGCCAACGCCGGGGCCGCGGCATTGAGCAGCGCACGTGCATAGGCGGCGACCACACTCGGCGTGGCACGCGTGCTTTTATTCAGACCCAACCAAACGCGGTTTAGCGCGGCAGGATCACCCATAACCTCGCCCAGACACCGCACCGCGACCTCCGCTTCCAGCACGGCAAGACGCTCCGGGGAATAAACTTTTTGCCGACGCAAGATGGGCAGCAACGCTTGCAGCTCCGTGTGACGGTTGAGCCGGTCGAGCAAGCGATGGCGCACCAATAGCACTTGGCGCTGCTCAGCGTGGTGCGCCAGTAAGGGTGCCAAGGTTTGTTCGGCGGCGAGTGCGTCGTCGTCGTCGAGCTGCATTTCCGCGCGGCGCACCCCGAGCGCCAGCGCTACTTCCGCCGTCCCCTCACCGGCCAATGCCAGCAACGCATCACGCCGGCCGCGGGCCTGCTGGGCGTGGGCCGCTTGTGCGGCGGCCAGATAGTGCAGCGGCGTGCGTCCCGCACCGCGTCCCAGCTGACGCTCGGCGCGCGCGTAATCGCCCACGGCGAGCGCCAGCATCCCGGCCTCGAGGCGCTGCAGGGCTGCATGTCGATGACGTCCGCCCCACCAACGGCGCAGGCGCGAGCGGAAGGTGAGCAGGCGATAGACGCTGATCAGCAGCCAGCTCAAGAGCAGCGCGCCCAGCGTCCCGGCCACCACAAACAAAGCGAGACTCAAACGGATGATTTGACCATCCACGCTAATCGCGACGACCCCAGGGTAGGACGAAATCAAATGACCAACGCCCACCGCGCCGGCCAGCGCGGCCAGCAGCACGAGGAGGAGTTTCACGGAGCAACCTCCGCACGGGCCATGGCGAGCGCCGTAAGGCTCTCCTGCAGCGTGGGAATTGGGGGCGCGAGATTCACATTGGCCAGCACATTAAGACGGGTCAAACAGGCCATCACTTGGGGATCCGCACTCGCAAAGCCCGCCACTAACGTGGCGCGGGCAGCCTCGATCCCGGCGGATCTGGCGGGTGCGTCGCGGGCTAGCACGGCCAGTTGTACGGCGCCCAATTCCACGCTCAGCTGGCGCCGCAGCAGCGCCGCGCCCAAAGGATCTAACAGGGGGTCGAGCGCGGGTCCGGCGCGGCGAATCTCAACCAATTGACGCAGGTCGCCCCACACCGCAGCCAGCACCGCACGCCAGCCGTGCGCCGCGGGAACCGCCGCGTCGGGGTCAGGCCCCGCCGCCGCCATTCCCGCAGCGAGCGGCCACTGCACGCTAGCGCGCGCGAACGCCGCCAGCTCGGCCGCCTGGCCCACCAAATCTGCGTCTTGAAAAGCCGCTAGACGGGCCACATCGTGGGTTATCGCTAGCGCGACGAGCGGCGCCTGCGGCGCCACGCGGGATTGCGCCAGCTGCAAGGCGGCCGTGGCACCGGCCACATCGCGCGCTAGCAGCAGGCGCTGCTCGGCGAGTGCTGCCAGCGCGGTGGCTTCGACCAAGGCCAGCGTGTCTAGCGTAAGGGGTACGGGTTTGGGCTGCGCATCCAGCGTGCGGGTCAGCGCACCCAACTGCGCCTCAAGTGCGGCCACCTGGGTCGCGAGCGCTGTTTGCGCAGGATCCGTTACCGGGGGCACGGCGCGCGCAGCAGCCAGCTCGCGCTGCGCCAGTTGTAAGCGCAGCACCTCTTCACCCAGCGCCGCGAAGCGTGCTTGCTGGGCCTGCTGCCCTTGCCAAACCAACCCCGCGCCGGCGCCCACCGCCAACAGCAGTGCCAGCAACGCGGCTCGCCACCACCAGCGCCCCCGGCGCGTTGGCGTCGGCGCAGTGCCAACCGCCTTCGGCTGCGTGTCATTCTCCATCTAATACCCACCGCTCGAGCGCCGCCACGAGACTCGCATCACCGGGGGTCTCCACCACCACGGGCGGCACGGTAAAGCCCAAACGCTCGACTTCCGTGGCGGTGCGTGCACCCGTCACCACGAGCGGCAAGTCGTAGAGCCGGTCAAGTTTTTCCTGTTCAATCTGCGCCGCCAGATTGACGAGCGCTTCAAGGCTCGTGATAACACCGACATCCGGCAGCGTAACGCCGTGCGCCTTCAATACATTCGCCAACGGCTCGTGGGGCGCAGAACGGGTATAGACCTCGCAATAGTCCACGCTGGCACCCCGTGTACGCAGGGTTTGGGCGAGCAACTCCCGGCCACCACTGCCGCGCACGATGAGCACTTTTTGCCCGCTAATCTGGTGCGCAGAGAGACCGGGCATCCTGAGCAAGCCTTCCGAATTGAATTCGCCTTTAGGCGTATGTACCTGCTTGACGCCCAGTGCCAGCAAACGCTCAGCACTGCCGCCACCGACCGCGTAGACCTCGCAGTGCGCCAAAGAATGAGGCGGCGAATTGAGCGCGTCGATGCCGAAATCGGCAGCATTTCGGCTGACGAAAATCACGGCGGCGTAGTCGGGCAAATGCTGCCGCGCCGCGTTGAGAGTGGCCTCGTCGGTTTGGCGTTCGATCACGATCATCGGCGCGAACACGGCAACGCCCCCGCGCTGCTCGATCGCTAAAATGAGTCCGTGTGCTTGTTCCTCCGGGCGCGTCACCAGCACGCTCACGCTGGCCAAACTGCCGGAATCGATGGGGGGTGAAGTGTGCATGCTGGGCTTCAGAGGGTGCCGATTTCGGCCAGCAACTCGGCGGCGCCCGCGGCTAGCAGTTCTCGTCCAACTGCCGTACCCAGCGCTGCGGCGGCGCTGCGCGGCCCCGTCTGAGTCGCCCGCACCATGCGCTTGCCATCGATACTGGCCACCAGCCCTGCCATTGAAATCATGTGCTCCCCCACTGTTGCATGCCCGGCGACGGGCACCTGACAGCCGCCATCTAAAGCGGCGTTGAGCGCGCGTTCCGCGCGGATTGCGTCGTGAGCGAGTGGGTCGTCCAGTCCCGCAATGAGCGCCTCAATGCGCCGATCGCCACGCCGACATTCAATACCAATCACGCCCTGACCCACTGCGGGCAACATCTCGTGCGGCTCAAAACAAGCCACCACCCCAGCCGTAAGCCCCAGTCGCCGGAGGCCCGCAGACGCGAGCACGATACCATCGAAATCCCCCCGCGCGAGCTTGTCCAGACGGGTAGTCACATTGCCCCGCAGGTCGCGCAATTCCAGATCAGGGCGCAGCACCAGCAGCTGGCTGCGGCGGCGCAAACTGGAGGTTCCCACCACGGCCCCTAGCGGCAAGGCCGCCAGCGGACAGGCGGCGATAAGGCAATCGCGGGGGTCTTCGCGCGCTAAAACCACGGGGATGTGCAGCGTGGCGGGCAGTGCCACCGGCACGTCTTTCATGGAATGGACCGCCAAGTCGGCTTGGTCATCCAACATGGCCTGCTCTAATTCCTTGATGAACAACCCTTTGCCGCCAATTTTGGCTAATGGGGTGTCGAGAATGCGGTCACCGGTGGTGGTGATCACCACCAGCTCGATGACGAGTGCTGGGTGCGCCAGCAGCAATAACGAACGGACATGATGGGCCTGCCACAACGCGAGTTGGCTGCCGCGGGTCGCAATTCGAACCGTCCCGGAGGTCAGCGGTGAGGGGGACATCATAAGTACCTGACGGCTGCGAATGCAGCGCTAAACGGCCCTTATGCTAAGGTGCGACCTTGGTGTACAGCAACCCACAACAACCTAAAAGCGCGGCACTCATGACAATCAAGCTCGGTGTGATCATGGACCCCATCACGGGGATCAATCCCAAGAAAGACACGACTCTGGGTCTGCTGCTCGCCGCGCAGGCGAAAGGTTTCGAGCTCTATTACCTCGAGATGGCCGACCTCTCGATGCGCGCTGGCGAGCCCAGCGGCGTCATGCGGTCCTTGGTGGTCCACGAATCCACTGGCCATTGGTATGACTTCACGGGTGAACCTGTCAGCCGCCCGTTGGGCGATCTCGACGTCATCCTCATGCGCAAAGATCCACCGTTTGATACGGAATATATCTATGCCACCTACTTGCTCGAGCGCGCACAAGCCGCTGGCACGCTGGTGGTAAACGACCCGCGCAGTCTGCGCGATGCCAACGAAAAGCTCTTTACCGCCTGGTTCTCCGATGTCTGTCCGCCCACGTTGGTGGCCCGCCGCATCGCGACGATTCGAGAATTTCTGGTGGAGCACGAGGACATCGTGCTCAAACCGCTAGACGGCATGGGTGGTGCCTCGGTGTTTCGCATTCAGCGTGGCGACGCCAATGCCAGCGTCATCATGGAAACGCTCACCGCTTACGAAACCCGCTTTTGCATGGCGCAACGCTATTTGCCGGCCATTCTCGACGGCGACAAACGCATCCTGATGATCGATGGTGAACCGGTGCCCTACGCCTTGGCGCGGATTCCGGCAGCCGGCGAGCTGCGGGGCAATCTGGCGGCGGGTGGGCGGGGCGAGGGACGCCCGCTGACGGCTCGCGATCGTGAAATCTGCGCGCGAGTGGGCCCGGAACTCCGCGCCCGCGGCCTCATCTTCGTGGGCCTCGATGTCATTGGCGATTACCTCACCGAAATCAACGTCACCAGCCCGACCTGCGCGCGCGAGCTCGAGGCCCAGTTCCCAGTGCGCATCAGCGAGAGTCTGATGGACGCCATTGTGGCCCGACTGGGCCGGGCGCACTGAGCCACTGACCGCAGTTCATGGTAAGTGGCGTGCTGAATCGACCGTTAGTCCCGGCCGCTGATCGGCTGGCGCTCGCTTTATGCATTGCCATCGCCGTGCACGCGCTGCTCATTCTGGGCGTGAGCTTTCAACACGAGCCCCCGGTGGTACCGCCCCCCAATAGCCTCGAAGTGACCCTGGTAGCAGCGCGCTCGGAGGCGCCACCCGTGCAAGCCGAGGCGCTGGCGCAAAGCAATTCACAAGGTGGTGGCGACAACGTCGAGCGTGTGCGCCCCAGCGCACCGTGGGTAGCGCCCCAGACCACGGAGGGTTCCACTGTGGTCACCCCGCCGCCACCGTCGGGCGCGCCGTCACCCACCGCCGTCGCGGACGCCAACCCGCCAAAAGCGCCCACGCAACCGGTGCGCACAGCACCGCTGACGGCGCCACCAAACCGTGCCGGGCGCATGGCCAAACCGCAGGCCGGCCCGGAGGCTAGCGAGCCCCCCACACCCATACCAACGCCCACGGCAACGCCCGCCTATGGCGAGGATAGTCCAGCGCTCCCCACCGCAGCGCAGCTCATCACCCGCTCGTTTGCGCTCGCCAGCATGAATGCCGAACTGCAGGACCGCATGGAAACCCGCGCGCACCGGCCACGGCAAAAATTCATCTCCGCGAGCACGCAGGAATACCGTTATGCCGCGTATATGGAAGCTTGGCGCGCCAAAGTAGAGCGCATTGGCAATATCAATTATCCCGATGAAGCCCGGCAGCGTGAGCTCTCCGGCTCACTGCTGCTGGATGTCTCTATTCGGCCCGATGGGTCGGTGATTGAAATCGTGGTGCGGCGCACGTCTGGCCACAAGGTGCTGGATGACGCGGCGGTGCGCATCGTGGAACTGGCGGCGCCATTTGCGCCATTTCCCAGCGATATCGCGCGTGAGGTCGATATTCTCCACGTCACGCGCACGTGGCGCTTCGTCAATAACGCAGATTTCACCGCGCAATAGCGCCACCACTTGGCTTGTCAGACTCCGCAATCGGGGTCGATACTAAGCACTATGCTGCTCGACCTAACCAACCACTTCCTCATTGCCATGCCCGCGCTCGAAGACCCCAACTTTGCGCGCACGGTGACCTATGTCTGCGCCCATAACCAAGATGGGGCAATGGGTATTGTGATCAATCGCCCCTTAGAATTTGACTTGGGCGAAGTGCTGCAACAGCTCAAGCTGGAAAGCACCGTGCCCGACATCAATAGCCAAATTGTCTATCAGGG
>CAIPNE010000696.1 GCA_903866355.1 uncultured Gammaproteobacteria bacterium | reverse complement strand
GAAGTTGCTCGACGAAAAAGTAGCGCGCCTGCATCTGACCAAGATCAGCGTGGAACTGGATGTGCTGAGCCGCGACCAATCGAAATACATGGGCATTGCCCAGACGGGTCCTTACAAGCCCGCCCACTACCGCTACTAAACCAGGCACGCCAGCGGTGGAATTGTCCTCCGCTGGCGACCTATTGAGCCGTTGTTGTGCGGCGCTTGTTGGCCGCCGGTGGGCTCCGATAATGTCGCTGCCAAACGCCGGGTTGCTTGCGCTCACGCGAGACACGCGGAGTTGGGTACTTTCCAGCTAGAATCTGCGTCCTTTCGTCAACATCCCAAAATCGATGGCCCTGCACCTCCACAATTCACTGAGTCGCCGCAAAGAGCTGTTCATTCCTGCGGACCCCGCGCGCGTCACGCTCTATGCTTGCGGCCCCACGGTTTATAACCCGCCACACATTGGCAATGCGCGGGCAGCGGTGGTGTATGACTTGCTGTACCGAGTGTTGCTACGGCATTACGCCAACGTGGTGTACGCCCGTAACATCACCGATTTAGACGACAAAATAAATCTTGCGGCCCAACGCGAAGGGGTGCCGATTAGCGTCATCGCCGAGCGCTATACGGCCATTTATCATCGCGATATGGCGGCGCTGGGCGCGCTTCCGCCGGTCCTTGAACCGCGTGCCACCGACCACATCGACGCCATGATCGTCATGATTCAAAAACTGCTGGCCACCCACAACGCCTATGTTGCAGATGGCCACGTGCTGTTCAGCGTGCCGTCGTTTCCTGCCTACGGCCGCTTGGCGGGTCGCTCGCAGGACGAAATGATTGCCGGGGCGCGCGTGGACGTGGCGCCCTATAAACGCGATCCCGGGGATTTCGTGTTGTGGAAGCCCTCCGATCCCACCACCCCCGGCTGGGACAGTCCGTGGGGCAGGGGAAGACCCGGTTGGCACGTGGAATGTTCCGCCATGATCGAGCAACACCTCGGGCGCACGATCGACATTCACGGGGGTGGCAATGATCTCAAATTTCCCCACCACGAGAATGAAATCGCCCAAGGTACCTGCGCGCACGACGGCGAGCTCTACTGCCGTGATTGGGTGCATAACGGTTTTGTGGAGGTCGAACAGCAGAAAATGTCCAAGTCCCTTGGCAATGTGCTGTTGGTAGAAAATATTCTGGAGCGCCACCCCGGTGAGGCAGTCCGGCTCGCGCTGCTGAAGGGGCGTTATCGTGAGCCTATCAGCTGGAGCGAAGCGCTGGTCACGCAAGCCAAGACCCAACTCGACCGGCTCTACGGCGCGCTTCGTCGCTTGAGTGAGGTGCCGACGCAGGCGCTGCCTGCCCACCCCGATTTTAACGCCGCGATGGACGACGACCTCAACAGCCCCATGGCCTTGGCGGTGCTGATGGAATTGGTGACTCGCGCCAATACGAGCACCGATCAGCAGGAGCTCATCACGCTCAAAGGCCAACTCCTCGCCGGAGGGCGCGAGTTGGGCATTGCCCAGCAAGATCCCGAAGCGTGGTTTTCGGCCAGCGCCACCCAGCGCGTTGAGGTACCTCGCATTGAAGCCCTCATTGCGGCACGCAACGAGGCGCGGCGCTTAAAGGATTGGGCGGCCGCCGACCAAGTCCGTGATCAGTTGGCCGCACTCGGCATTCGCATCGAAGATGGGGCTGACGGTACCACTTGGCGTACTGAATAACCCGCAAGCTAAGGACTCAACCATGAACTCTCCCGCTGCACCGCTGGCCGCCGCGCCGGCCCTCCTCGAAGCTCAGGCAGCCATTGTAGAAACCTTCACGCTGCTAGAAGACTGGACCGATCGATACCAATATCTGATCGATCTGGGACGCCAACTGGCGCCGCTGCCGGAGGAATATAAAACCGAAGCCTATCGGCTTAAGGGTTGTCAGAGCCAAGTGTGGATTAAGACGGAACTACGCGAGGGCTTATTGAACATCCGTGCTATGAGTGATTCTGCCATCGTCGCTGGCCTGATTGCGCTGCTACTGCG
>CAIPNE010000695.1 GCA_903866355.1 uncultured Gammaproteobacteria bacterium | reverse complement strand
AAATAGAACCATCACGAGCGAGCGCAGCAGCATGGCCGCAGCCACTTTATTAGCACTTTTAGACGACATCGCAAGCCTACTGGACGACGTCGCCGGCATGAGCAATCTGGCCGCCAAGAAAACTGCCGGCATCTTGGGCGATGATCTCGCGCTTAACGCACAGCGGGTGGCGGGGGTTCGCGCCGCCCGCGAGTTGCCAGTGGTATGGGCGGTTGCCAAAGGCTCCGTCCGTAACAAACTCATCTTAGTCCCGGGTGCCTTAGTCGTTAGCTATTTGATGCCTTGGCTCATTTCGCCACTGCTGATGGCAGGCGGCGCTTATCTGTGCTTTGAGGGTTTTGAAGCAATCCTCGAGCGGCTGCACGCGCGGCATGCTGAGGCCAAATCCACGGCCCCCGAGGTGAGCGCATCGGCAGTCCCTGTGGAAATCAACGAAGAGGAACAAATAGCGGGTGCAATTCGCACAGATTTGATTTTATCTGCAGAAATCATCGTCATTACCTTGGGCACCGTCGCAACAGCACCTTTGCTGCAGAAAGCCATGGTGCTGTCGGTAGTGGCCGCGCTGATGACCGTGGTGGTGTATGGACTGGTTGCCGGCATCTTGAAGCTAGACGATTTGGGTCTGCACTGGTTGTCAAAAACCGGGCCCAGCGCCTACGAGAGATTACTGCGCACGCTAGGGGCCAACATACTGGCCTTCGCGCCGTGGCTGATGCGCAGCTTAGCGATAGTGGGTACCGCAGCCATGTTCATGGTGGGCGGGGGAATTATTGCCCACGCAATCGCGCCGGTGCAGAAATTTTTGGTGCTTCTGAACACGCTAACAGCGGATCTGGCTTTGCTTGGCGGGGTACTCTCGGCACTCGCTCCGTTGTTAGTGGATGCGATTATCGGCGTCGCGGTTGGCGCGCTTAGCGTTGCTGTGTTCCAGATGACGAACACCCTGCTAGGCAGAAAACCCTAGCCCGATCCCGCCGGCGGCGCGCCCGCCAACCAGCGTCGCCAAGCACGGCACGAAGCCAGCCTCGCACCCCCTTGCTGGGCGCTGCCGCCAGGTCATGTCACCTGAAAATGGTGGGTACCATCCAGCGCCAGTTGCGCCACCAAACCGGCTTCCCAATCCAGATAGGCCTGCATGGCGGCGCGCGGCGCGTCACGGCCTTCGTAGGGACGTTGATAGCGGTCAGTGGGTTCGGAAAATAGGCGGGTGGGGCCTTGTTCAAGCGCAAGTCCCGCAGCGCTCCAAGCTGATGTTCCACCGGTGAGCACGGTGACTGGCGACGCCAGCAGGGCCGCGATTTCTGCCCACGCAAAGCTCGCCAGCAAGCCATCGGGACAGACCAAGACATAGCCCGCCGCGGGCGGCAGGCGACTTAGCGCCAGTTTAAACTGGGAGCGCAATACATAACCCGCTGCGGGGATATGTCCGGCGACGTACTGAGCCTGTTTCGCCAAGTCCAGAACCACCAGTTGCTTCGCCGCAAGACCGCGCACCAGCTCGGGCACTGTGATGGTCGGAACCCGTGGGACCGGCGGTGTGGGAACCATCCCAGCACCGGTTTGCACAAAATCCGCCTGTTCCATCCCCGTCAGCACAAACACATCCCAAGCCATCTGCGCCAGCCAAGAGGCGCTCATATTGGCCCGCACGCCATCTAAATCTGCGAGCACGATGCGCGCCCCCCGCACCGGCGCCACCATCTCGGTTTCCTGCACTAACTGCCCGCCAGGCGCCGTCCGGAACCCCGGCAAATGGCCGGACAGATAGTCCTCTGGGGTGCGGGTGTCGAAGCAATAAGTCGTGCGGTCCGGTTGCGCCTGCCACTGCACAAGCGTGGCCCAATCGACGTACTTCACCCCCGCGCGTGCTGCCACAGCACGTGCGCGTGCAGCGGCCTTTAAGGCATTTTGCACCGGGACGTGGCGGCCCTCTCGGCGCGCGCCATGGTCGAGCTGCTGACCTGCCAGCGTCCAACCGATCGTGCCATTACGCAACGCCAACACGGGGTTGGGAATACCCGCATTGAGCAAAGACTGGGTGCCGATGATGCTGCGCGTACGACCCGCGCAGTTCACGATCACCATGGTTTGCGGGTCCGGCGCGAGTTCGGCAATTCTCAGTACCAGTTCTGCGCCTGGGCAACTGGTTGCGGTGGGAATGCTCATGGTGTGGTATTCGTCGAAGCGGCGCACATCCACGATGACCATATCGGCCTGTTGAGCCAGCAAGGCTTGCACTTGCGCCGCGGACAAGGAAGGCGTGTGTTTTTTGACCTCAACCAGTTCACCAAATGACTTGCTGGGGACGTTGACGTCGCGAAACAATTCGCCGCCGGCCGCCTGCCAAGCTCGCACCCCACCCGCAAATACCGCGACTTGGGTAAAGCCCAAAGCGACCAAGCGGCGCGCCGCCAGCAGCGCGTCTGAGTCCTGTAGGTCAACATCACCGGCGTCCAGCGTGACAATCGGTACGTCGCGGCGAGGCAGTTTGGTGTAGGCATCCAGCTCTAAGCGTGAGAGCGGAAAATTAGCGGCAAACAGCGGGTGCGCCTGCGCGTGAGGATCTTCTTCGCGCACGTCCAGAAAAGCGATTTCACGTTTTTCAAGCAAACTACGCCGTACATCGGCATAGGCACACAGCGCGATGCCGTCCACAGATTGGTTTTCTAACACCGGTTTTACAGCCACAAGTTAGGCACAACGTCGTTGTTGTAACCCGAGATAAAGGTTTTCTCCGCGCCCGTGTCGGCTGTAAAAGCATGCCGACTAATACGGCCGATGTTGCCACCGTAAACGTGAATACTGATGGAGGTTTGGTCGGTGTAAAAATTAGCGACTGAGTGCACATCGTGGGTGCTCGGAGAAACGCTAACCACCTCGCCCGGGACCAGCGTGAGGCTGACGCCCCGTTGATAACTGCCATCTGCTTGTTTGAAATACTGGGTGTCAATTTCTTGACCTCGCAGCATGCCAATCAGACCCCACGTTAGGTGATCGTGGACCGGGGTTTCTTGACCTGGCCCCCAGACGAAACTCACCACGGAAAAACGTTCGAGCGGGTCGGCATACAGCAGGTACTGCCGATAGAATTCGGGGTGCGGCTGAGCAAATTGCTCCGGCAACCAGTCGTCTTGCGCCAAAAGGCTCGCCAGCAATTTCGCCCCTTGGCTCAAGACCTGTGGCTCAGATGGATTGCTGTGCAGCAGGCGACTAATGGCTTGCACAAAGGTCAGTAATTTTTGATTTT
>CAIPNE010000694.1 GCA_903866355.1 uncultured Gammaproteobacteria bacterium | reverse complement strand
CCGTGCTGCTCGCGGAGCGCGAGGAGCCAATCATAAGCAACGGGGTTTCCAAAAATTGAAACCGGCATCACGACTTTGGTCCGAGCAGAAAGACCGGCACGCACAGACTGCTCCGTGAGCAGCATCGAGTCAGGATCGACGTCGACCAAGACGGCGGTAGCCCCAAGCATCGTGGCCGCAGATGCGGAAGCCGGATACGTGTAATCGGGAACGACCACCTCGTCACCCGGCCCCACGCCCAGCGCGCGAAGCGCGAGTTCTAAACCGACAGTGCAGTTGCACACCGCAAGGGCGTGCTTAGCGCCGACGTAGTCGCGAAAAACACGTTCAAATTCCCGTGTCACAGCACCCTCAGTAAGCTGCCCGCTATTGATCACGTCGGCAATGCGCTGAATCGCATCGGCCGGGATGAAAGGTTTGATGAGTGGTATCCGACTCATGACGAAAGCCCTACGGCGCGGCGACGCGACTCAACTTCCGCCCGGTGAGTTCGACGCCACTCGATGAGGTGCTGTAGGCCCTTCCGCAGATCAACGCCGGCGGTAAATCCAATCTCGGCCGTCGCTCGCTTTGGGCAACCGATGCGATTGCGCACCAAAGTAGCCTGGCTGCGCGGAGCAAATTGGATGGATTTTTGGCAGCCTGTGAGTTCGAGCAACATTTCCGCGAGCTGCTTTAGAGAAGTCCGCGTGCCGGTGCCCACATTGTAGAAACGGTCGGCTGCATCGGCCTTCATTGCGCATACATTTGCACGAGCGCAATCCTCCACCGCCACGAAATCGAATGCTTCTGAACCGTCACCAAGAATCGTCGGGCCCTCACCGCGATCAATGGCGTCAAGCATCTTCATGATTACGGCAATATAGGCTCCATGGTAGTCCTGGCGTGGCCCATAAACGTTCATGTAGCGTAGGCCCACGAAATTGAGAGCGTAACGTTGGTGAAACGCGCGTAGCATGGCCTCGCCACAGATCTTCGTCGCTCCGTAGAAATTCTTGTTGTTGAAGGGGTGGTCTTCGTCCATCGGCTCGCGCACGGCGTCCCCGTAGACTGAGGCCGAAGATGAGTAAACGAGCCGTTTTACGCCCGCTTTAACACAAGCCTCCATCACATTGAAGGTACCGCGTACGTTAACGTCGAAGGCGCTGCGAGGGAATTCATGGCATTGCAAGAGCCAGAGTGCCGCAAAATGGAACACGCCATCCGCACCCTTGAAAGCGGACTCCAAGACGTCGGTCTGCAAAATGTCTCCACCGGCGCTGAAGATCTTTACTCGCGGATCGCCAAGCGCTCCTTGTAAGTTTTCGATTCGCCCGCGGGCGAAATTATCATAGATGAGGATCTCGGCCGCTCCTTCGCGGACGAGGTGGTCAACGGTGTGCGAGCCGATCAGGCCACCGCCACCAATCACTACGAGTTTTGAGCCTTTGATTTCCATATTTATTTTTCGATGAAGGTTTCCGTCACGAACCGCGCGAAGGGAAAAGCACTTGTCCAAGCCGGACTAATGGCATTGAGGACGTGAGTAGACGATGGCCCACGTTCAATCACAAAGTCGTTCACGAGACGTCCAGTCGCCCGATTTAGCAGCTGTGCGCGGATTCCAACCTTGTCACAAGGAAGCAGGTCCGTTGCTTCGAGTCGGGGGAGCAGGGCCCGAGCAGCATCTGCAAACCAAGGCTTAAAAGAACGCCGACCCTCTTGCCACGCAAGGCGGCGAAAGCCGTCACGACCAGCGACAAACTGGCGGACTAGGTGACTGCCAATACGAGCGAGTTCAGGAGCGGTGACATCGTCCCAACCACGATAGTTCTCCCGGCCCCATGCGGGGACTGCAGTTGGACCTAAATACGTTACTCCTTCGACCGAGGTTGTGGTATGCACGCCAAGAAACGGCACGCGCAGGTCTGGAACCGGATAAACAAGATGCCGAACCTGGATGCGCGAAGCCGGGTCAAGTTTCCAATACAAACCCTT
>CAIPNE010000693.1 GCA_903866355.1 uncultured Gammaproteobacteria bacterium | reverse complement strand
GGAGACGCTCAAGGCGGCGGGCGTTCCCACCGCCGTGCATTATCCGACCCCACTGCATTTGCAGCCGGCGTTTGCTCAACTCAGGCTTGGACGCGGCGCATTGCCGGCGGCTGAGGCCGCTGCGGCGCGGGTGATGAGCCTGCCAATGCACCCGTTTCTCGACCATGACACTCAGCGACGTGTCGTCAACGCGCTCGCCGGCGCAGTTAAACCTTAAGCACCAACGGAGTTCGATAGATGGATATTCGAGGTAAGCGGATAGTGGTCATTGGGGGCGCGGGCCTGATCGGATCGCACACAGTTGATCTGCTGACTCGCGAAGATGTCGGCGAAATCATCATTTATGACAATTTTGTGCGAGGGACTGCCGAAAACCTTGAAAATGCGTTGCGCGACCCGCGAGTTAAAATCTACGAAGCCGGCGGCGATGTTTGCCAGCCAGATATTTTGGATGCCGCCGTCAAGGGCGCCGCTGGCGTTTTCCATTTCGCCGCGCTATGGCTTCTGCAGTGTCACGAATTTCCTCGTGCAGCATTCGACGTCAACATCCGCGGCACGTTTAACGTGCTAGATGCGTGCGTCCAGAATAACGTGCAGCGTTTGGTCTATTCGTCTTCTGCTTCCGTTTATGGGGACGCGGTCGAAGAGCCAATGACGGAAGACCATCCGTTTCTGAATAAAAATTTCTATGGCGCCACAAAAATTTGCGGTGAGGCCATGGCTCGTGCCTACCATCACCGGTACGGTCTCAACTACGTCGGGTTGCGGTACATGAATGTCTATGGACCGCGTCAGGACTATCACGGCGCGTACATCGCCGTGATCATGAAAATGTTGGATGCCATCGACAATGGCGCCGGCCCTACTATTCTTGGCGACGGCTCCGAAGCCTTTGACTTCGTGGCGGTAGAGGATTGCGCGCGGGCAAATATCTGCGCGATAAAAGCGGATGCTACCGACCGTTGCTACAACGTAGGCACGGGCAAACGCACTTCATTACGTGAACTGGCCGAAATGCTGATCGACCTGACCGCCAGCCAGCAACCCGTCCACTACGCACCGCGCAGCCTCGCGACCTTGGTCCGGAATCGAATCGGTTGTCCCAAACGAGCGAATCTGGACCTGAAATTCGCGGCGCTGATCGAACTCAGGGAAGGTCTGAAACGTCTGATCGACTGGCGCGCTAGTCATCAGTCGGCCGTGAACCGACGGCGCCAGGCGGCAAACTCGCGGAATTCTTGACATGTTAATCAACCGCCCGGCCGTCGTGGACCGCCCGGTGCTCGTCAGCGATCTACGCACAGCGGCGCCGGCTGAACTCGTGGCACAACCACATGCGCAAATGATCGGGCTGGGGGCAATTCTGCCCCTCCTAAAATCGCCGGATTGCGACGAGCCTCTGACGCTAGCGATGGATGGTGGAAGCCTGTCCGACAGCGGACACACCTATCCGCTCCACGACAAGTTGCCGCTGCTAATCCCGACCAGACTTCAGCCTTATTTCACCGACAGGTTAGCCGTCCCGATCACGCAATCTGGCGATGCGTTTCTGCAGTATTTCCTCCTAGCAAGCATCAAGCAGGCGGGGGAAATCAACGCCGCACCCGATAACCTGCACTTTCAACGGCACCTTTTTCGGATGAAGGCGTTTGTGCAGGACTGCAAAGGTCTGGTTCTCGATGTCGGGTGTGATGACCCGACAACCAGCGCCGCGTTGTTTCCACCGACTGCCGAGTATGTCGGTCTCGACCCGTTTTGCGCGCGCCGCGAGCCTTTCCGCTTGATTGGGCTTGGTGAGTTCTTACCCTTTCGCGACGCCTCCCTAGCCAACGTCGTGTTCAATACAAGTTTGGACCATATCCTTGATTGGCATCGCGCAATCGCGGAGGCACGACGCGTGCTGAAGCCGGATGGACGTTTGTACCTCGTGACCCTGATTTGGGAATCACAGGCAGATCTCATGAGTGATGCAGTTCATTTCCATCATTTCAGGCTGCCGGAACTGCTTGCCGGTTTGTCGGGGTTCGCGATCGAATCGACCGTTGCGTATGACTACAAGGGAGACCCCCATCGGTACGGGTTGTATCTGGCCGCGCGCAAGATCCCTGATTCTGCAGGGTGGGCAAGCTAATCAATGTGCGGAATTGCCGGCCTTACCCGATTTGATGGTGCCAAAGTGGAAGCAGTGACGGTGCAACGCATGACG
>CAIPNE010000692.1 GCA_903866355.1 uncultured Gammaproteobacteria bacterium | reverse complement strand
TCTGGATGACCCCCTTCGCTGGGGGGGAGGTCACCGCGTGAAACACCAGAGTGGAGAACGCGCTGCTGAGTTCACTGCGCGTGCCGGCGATCTGTAATTCCGCGTCTGCCTCTACTCGGATTTGGTGTTCGCGCGGACCACTGAGGGTCTGCGCTTGTTTCACGATGTCGACTAATAGTTCGGCCACCACCAGCGGGCGGGGATCCTTGATGAGGTCCTCGTGTTCCAGCTTGGAGAGCAGCAGCAATTCTTCGATGAGCAATTGCATCCGCTCGGCGTAGGTGCTCATTTGCTCTAGCGCCGGCAGCCAGCTGGGTGGCGCCAATTCTCGTTGGTCCAACAAGGCCTCGATAAACCCCTTGATGACCGTTGTGGGCGTGCGCAGCTCATGGGATACGTTGGCCACAAAATCGCTGCGGATTTGCGTTGCCCGGTGCAGCTGTGTGACGTCGCGTGCCACGAACAGCCAGCGGTCTTTGCCGTAGGGTGCGAGGAGCACGCTGAGGATATGGTTTTGGTCGGTGGGGGAGGCAATCTCGATAGTCGTGACCTCCGTCTGGCCAACGACGAAATCCTGCAACTTCGGTAAGCGCAGGAGGTTCGTAATGCGTTGATTCATGTCCTCTGGCCAGCGGATTCCCAGCGCCTGGGCGGAAGCTTCGTTCGCCCACATCACCGCACCGTTTACATCCAGCACCACCGTGGCATCTGGCAGCGCGCGCGTGGCCTGCTGAAATTGTCGCAGGTAGCTGGCCAGCTTTTTTTTGCGCTTTTTGTGGCGTTCGCGGAGGTAGTCAATTTCGAGCGTGATTTCTTCAAAGACCCCAGGGGGTTCCGCAGGGGCGTGATTTTTGCTGTCGCGTAGCCAGTGGAGGAGATCGAAAAGGTGATGGTGCAACCACGCCACATACCCCAGCAGACCCACGGCGAGTGCCGCCCAAAAGTGGCCCATCAGCAGGCCCACCGCAGCGGCGAGGCCCACTAGCAGCAACAGTCGCCAAATGTCCCTGCCGGTCATGGGTCAAATATCCAGATGGGAGGTCACCCGCATTGTCGGCGATTTTTGCCGCGACGCGACGCTGCGCCGCACGCTTCTTAAGCCGCCTGGGTCGAGAAGCGGTAACCCACACTGCGGACGGTTTGGATGAGATCATCGTAGCCGACGGGTTCGAGGATTTTACGTAACCGGCGAATATGCACGTCGACCGTGCGTTCCTCGATGTAAGTTTCGTTACCCCACACCTCGTCCAACAGTTGGCTACGCGAATATACCCGCTCAGGGTGGGTTAAGAAGAACTGTAACAGCCTAAATTCGGTCGGGCTGAGATCCAGCGGTGCATCGGCAATGGTTACCCGGTGGGTTTCACGGTCCAAACGTAGCGCCTTCACCCCCAAGATATCGGATTCCTCACCGACCTTGGCGCGGCGCAAGATGGCACGCACGCGAGCCAGTAACTCGCGGGTAGAAAATGGCTTGGTGATGTAATCGTCGGCCCCGCTATCGAGGCCTCTGACTTTGTCGGGTTCTTCGGCCTTCGCCGTGAGCATGATCACGGGGACATCGCTGGTGCGGGGATTGCGCTTTAAGCGGCGAGCGAAGTCTAACCCACTGATGCCGGGCAGCATCCAGTCGAGGAGGACGAGGTCGGGCCGCCGCGCATCGACAGCTTTTTGCGCCTCTTCAATGTCGGCCGCTTCCACACAGGTGTAGCCGTCACCGGACAGCGTAAAGCTCAGCATCTGGCGGATGCCGGGTTCATCATCAACGATCAGAATACGGCCACTCATGACACTTCTATATCTCACACCGGTGAGTCAAGCCAGAAGTAGACGCTCCAAATATGACAAATCTGTGAAATTAGCGGTGCTGCGGTGCGAATTCCTTATACAAGGGGAAAAACTCACGATCGGGCCCAAGCCAACGACCTGATTTCCGCATGGTCGCCTAGCGCGCGCCCTTGTAAGCTTATTTCAGCCTGTCGAGCGTGTGTTGCGGCAGGTGTTCAAGGAAGAAACAGCAAACCAAAATGGAGAATGACTATGCATAAATTGACCCAATATCTGGGCGCACTGCTACTGGGTTGCGTCCTCAATGGGGCGGTGGCTGACCCCATCGACATCAACTCGGCGGACGCACAGGTGCTCGCCGATACGATGATCGGTGTAGGCCCCGCGAAAGCGGACGCCATCGTGGCCTATCGCAAAGAAAACGGCCCGTTCAAAAGCGTCGACGACCTGGCTTTGATCAAGGGCATCGGCGAGGCCACCCTGGATAAGAACCGCGCCAAACTGACGGTCGCAGCGCCGGCCAAATAATTGCCCCTGCCTAGCGCAGGTTCGCGCTCACGCCGGCCCGGGCTTTCCGTCGCCGGCTTCTTTTGCGCTCAAGCAGTGCCTACGGTATTCTCGAGTCGCGCTCCATTTTGCAAAAAAATCAGTTACCTATCCTTATCTAAACGCAACGTCGGCCGAAGGCTTGGCGCGCGTCATATACCCGGTTGCCATGCAAGAACGATACAGTCCCGCTGAACTCGAACCCCAAGCCCAAGCCCGCTGGGCCGAGGGCCATGTCTTTGCCGCGGTAGAAGATCCCACCCGCGAGAAATTCTATTGCCTGTGCATGTTTCCGTACCCCAGTGGTCGTCTACACATGGGGCATGTGCGCAACTACACCATCGGGGATGTGATTGCTCGCTATCAGCGGATGTTGGGCAAGAACGTGTTGCACCCGATGGGCTGGGACGCCTTTGGCTTGCCGGCCGAAAACGCCGCGATCGAAAACAACATCCCACCGGCCCGTTGGACCCGCTCCAACATCGACTACATGCGTGCGCAACTGCAGCGTTTGGGGTTTTCCTACGACTGGGCGCGTGAATTGGCTACCTGCGATGCCGATTATTACCGCTGGGAACAGTGGTTCTTCCTGCGGCTTTACGAACGCGATCTGGTCTATCGCAAAACGGCAGTGGTCAACTGGGATCCCATCGATCAAACCGTATTGGCCAACGAGCAGGTGATCGACGGCCGCGGTTGGCGCTCTGGGGCCTTGGTTGAGCGCCGCGAAATTCCGCAGTGGTTTGTGCGTATCACGGCCTACGCGGAGGAATTGCTCCGCGATTTGGATGGGCTGACGCAGTGGCCTGACGCTGTGAAGACCATGCAGCGGAACTGGATTGGACGCTCCGAAGGCTTGCAAATTCGGTTCGCGCTGGCCGATGGCAGCGGTGACCTCGAGGTTTTTACCACCCGCCCCGACACCCTGTTTGGCGCGACCTACATGGCCGTGGCACCCGAACACCCGGTGGCGCGCCGCGCGGCCGCGAGTAACCCGGCGCTGGCAGAGTTTTTGGCGTCGTGCGCGCAAATGTCCACCTCAGAAGCTGTGCTCGAAAAGCTCGAGAAACGTGGCATGCCGCTCGGCGTGACGGTGCTCCACCCGCTGACCGGCGCGCAGTTGCCGGTGTGGGTCGCTAATTTCGTGCTCATGAGCTATGGCACCGGCGCTGTGATGTGCGTTCCCGGACACGATGACCGCGATTTCGAGTTCGCCCGACTTTATGCCTTGCCCATTACGCAGGTCATTCAACCGGCTGATGGCCGCGTGATCACGCTTGAGCACGCCGCCTATCCTGAGAAAGGCGTGCTGTGTCATAGCGGGGACTATAACGGTCTGGATTTCACTGCGGCTTTCGACGCCATTGCGGAACGTTTGTCGGCCGATGGTCGCGCGGATCGGCATGTTCAATACCGCCTGCGCGACTGGCTGGTGTCCCGCCAGCGCTACTGGGGCTGCCCGATTCCCGTGCTTTATTCACCCGATGGCAGCCTGACGCCCGAAAGTGACGAACGCTTGCCGGTGCGCTTGCCCGAGGAGGTGGAATGGACCGGCGTGAGTTCGCCGCTCAAGCGCATGCCGGCCTTTATGGAAGCCAGCCTGCCAGACTCCGGTCTGCCGGCGGCGCGCGAGACCGATACCTTCGATACATTTTTCGAGTCCTCTTGGTATTTCGCGCGTTTTTGCTGCCCGGACAGCGAGAACGCCATGGTGGATGAGCGCGCCCGCTATTGGATGCCGGTAGATATTTACATCGGTGGTATTGAACACGCCGTGCTGCACCTGCTGTACGCCCGTTTTTTCCACAAGCTGATGCGCGATACCGGCTTGGCCGTGGTAGATGAGCCCTTTAAACGCTTGCTCACGCAGGGCATGGTTTGCAAAGAGACTTATTTTCGTGAGGCCGCGAGCGGTAAGAAGACCTACTACAACCCTGAATCGGTAGACGTCGAAACCGACGAAAAAGGTCGTGCGATCCGCGCCAACCTGACGGCCGACGGTCAGCCGGTCGAGATTGGGCCGGTCGAAAAGATGTCGAAATCCAAGAACAACGGCATCGATCCACAAACGCTCATTGATCGTTATGGCGCCGATACCGTGCGCCTGTACACGATGTTTGCAGCCCCGCCCGAGCAAAGCCTCGAATGGTCAGACAGCGCAGTAGAAGGGGCTTTCCGCTTTCTGCGCGGCCTGTGGCGGCTCACCTACGAACACGTGAATTTGGGCCCGGTGACGCCGGTGGCGGTCGCTGATCTATCCCCCGAACTACAAGCGCTGCGCCGCAAGATTCACGAAACGATCGCCAAAGTGACCGACGACGTGGCCCGCCGCTACAAGTTCAACACCGCGATCGCGGCGGTGATGGAGTTGGTCAATGCGTTGGTGAAAGGTGGCCACGCAACACCCGACGCGCGCACTGTGATGCACGAAGGGCTGGAAGCCTGCACCTTGCTGCTGGCACCCATCGTGCCGCATTGCACCGAAGCGATGTGGGCCGCGCTAGGTCATGACGATGCTTTGGCCACCGCTCCGTGGCCGGTGGCGGATCCGGCCGCCTTGGTGCGGGTAACGGTGGAGGTGGTGGTGCAGGTGAATGGCCGCAAGCGTGCCAGCATCACCTTGCCAGCGGATGCCAGCAATGAACTCGCCGAGAGCACGGCGCTGGCCGACGAGAACGTCGCGCGCTTTTTGGCTGGTCAGACCGTGCGTAAGGTTATTGTGGTGCCTGGGCGCTTGGTCAACGTCGTCGTGAGCTGATGCCCATGCTTACCCGTCGCCAGCTGCTGGGTTTGGGTTTGGTGACCAGTGCGACTACCTGGCTGGCCGGGTGTGGTGGTTGGTATTTGCGCGGCGCCCGCAAGACCGCACTCACCGGCAAACGCTTTTTTGTGACGCCCCTGCCCTCGGGCTATCTCTACAACTATTTCGTGGCGGAACTCAGTTACGTGGGGATTAGCGTGGTGGGCGACCGGGGGCAGGCCGATGCCGTGGTGACCCTGTCGCACGAAACCTTTGACCGCCGCACGTTGTCTGTGGACCCCAGTACCGGCAAGGTGCGCGAAATCGAATTGGGTCTGCAAGTGCAGCTGGAAGTCCGCGCGGGCGATGGTTCGCTGCTCTTGGCCCCCGAAAAATTTACCTGGTATCAGGATTTCGTCTTCGACGAATTCTCGGTCCTCGGCACCGAGGAGGTGGAACTAAACTCCCGCATCCAGCTGGAAAAAGACGCCTCACGTTCACTCGCGCTCCGTATGGAGACCCTCAAATTTAAGGCGGCCCCGGGTGATCGTTAAACCCGAGCGCCTCGCCGCAGCGTTGGAGCGCCCGCCGCTCGCCAAGCTGTTTTTGATCTTCGGTGAGGAACCACTGCAACGCATCGAAAGTGCGGACGCCATTCGCACTGCCGCACGGGCCGCGGGCGCGGAGGAGCGTTTGCGCTTTGACGCCACCACGGGCATCGATTGGGACTTCCTCCACGCAGAAACCCAGAGCCTTTCTTTGTTTTCTGCCCGGCGCGTGATTGAAATTGAGCTGGGTAAAAAAAAACCGGATGCCGCCGCCGAAAGCTTTCTCAAAACCCTCGCCAACGGGCCGGACGGGGAAGATATTTTTATCATCAGCGGGGAAGCGCTAAGCCGCGAGGATGAAAAAAAGGCCTGGTTCGCAGGGCTCGCCGCGCGTGGCGTGGTGGTGCCTTGCCGGCTGCCCGAAGGGGCTGCTTTTCACCAATGGTTAGGGACGCGCGCGCGCGCTCGTGGCCGCGAACTCGCCGCGCCGGCCGCCGACCTGCTCGCGGCGCGCACCGAGGGTAATCTGCTGGCCGCAGCGCAGGAAATTGATTTGCTGCTGTTGTTGGTCGACTCGCCCCTCATTACTTTAGAGCACGCGCTGGCAGCGGTGACCGACAGCGCTCGTTATGATGTTTACAAGGTGGTAGACAGCGCGCTGGCCGGTGATGCGGCGCGGGCGGTGCGGATGCTGCGCGGGGTGCGTGAGGAAGGTGCCGAACCGGTCGTGATCAGTTGGTCGGCGGGGCGTGAACTGCGCGTGCTGTCGCGTGTGCAATCGGCGCCCAGCGTAGACGCCGGTTTTGCGGCGGAGCGGATATGGCAGACCAGACAACCACTTTTGCGCCGTGCCCTGCAACGGTTGTCGACGCGGCAGGTGCAAACGCTGCTGCGCGACAGTGTGCGCATCGATTGGATGGTGAAGGGGATGGACACCGGTGAGCCTTGGGACGAACTGGAGTCCCTGTTGGTCGCAATGGCCGGCGGGCCGTGGCTCGGCGCGCTGGGTGAGGTTGTGAGGACTGCGAGGTAGGACACATTAGATGAATGAATCGCTCATTATTGGCTATATGCAGGAGGTTGGCGCGGCTGCGCGTGTGGCAGCCGTCACGCTGGCGAGTGCGGCCACCGCGGTAAAAAATGCGGCATTGCTGGCGATTGCCGTGCGCATTGAGGCGGATGCCACGGGCATCTTGGCGGCTAATCAGCGCGATTTAGACGCCGCTTCCGCACTGGATGCCGCCTTACGTGACCGCCTCACGCTGACCCCCGCGCGCATCGCCGCGATGGCGCTGGGCTTGCGTGAAGTGGCGGCCCTGGCCGATCCCATCGGCACGGTGACCGACCTTGCCTATCGACCCAGTGGTATTCAGGTGGGGCGGATGCGGGTGCCGCTCGGGGTGGTCGGGATCATTTATGAGGCACGACCTAACGTGACTGCCGATGCGGCGGCGCTGTGTCTGAAGTCTGGCAATGCGGCGGTATTGCGCGGCGGCTCGGAGGCCCACCATGCGAATCAGGCCATTGCGGCCTGCGTGCAGGCGGGGCTGACGGACGTCGGTTTGCCCCCCACCGCGGTGCAGGTGATCGCCACGACTGATCGGGCGGCCGTGGGTGAGATGTTGACGCATCCCGAATATATCGACGTCATCGTCCCGCGCGGCGGCAAAGGGCTCATCGAGCGCGTGACGCGCGAGGCGCGTATGCCCGTCATCAAACACTTAGACGGCGTGTGCCACGTGTACATCGATGCCGACGCCGATATCGAGAAAGCCTTGGCGATAGCGCACAACGCCAAGTGCCAGCGCTATGGCACTTGCAACACGATGGAGACCTTGTTGGTCGACCAAGCTATTGCTGCCCGGGTGCTGCCGCCGCTGTTGGTGCGCTATCGGGCTTCGGGGGTTGAATTACGGGGCTGTCCCGCGACGCGGGCAATCGACGCCCAGGTGCTCATTGCCACGGAACAAGACTGGTACGAAGAATATTTGGCACCCATCCTCGCTATCCGCGTGGTGGAGGGGCTAGACCAAGCCATCGCCCATATTCGGCAATACGGCTCTCAACACACCGATGCCATCGTGACCGAGCACGTCTCGCGGGCGCGGCGCTTCATCACGGAAGTGGATTCCAGTTCGGTGATGATCAACGCTTCCACTCGGTTTGCGGACGGCTTTGAATACGGTCTCGGGGCCGAAATTGGGATCAGTACCGATAAATTCCACGCGCGCGGCCCGGTGGGCCTAGAAGGCCTGACCTCGCAGAAGTGGGTGGTTATCGGTGATGGTCACGTGCGTACCTGAGCGCGTGGCGCAGTCGGTGAGCGGTGCCATTGGCATTCTCGGCGGCACCTTCGATCCGGTGCATCACGGGCACTTACGGTTGGCGCTCGAGGTGCGCGAGGCGCTGGGGCTCATGGAAGTCCGGCTCATTCCCACCGCCAGCACTCACCTGCGCACGTCGGCCATGGCCTCTCCCGAACAGCGTTTAGCGATGCTCACACGAGCCGTTGCGCCGGGTTTGGTGGTCGACGATCGCGAGTTAGTCCGGGGCGGGCGCAGCTACACCATCGACACCCTCATGTCTCTGCGGCACGAGTTTCCCACCGCACCGCTGTGCTTCATTTTGGGCGCAGACACTTGGAACGCGTTACCGCGCTGGCACCGCTGGCAGGAATTGCTGGATTACGCCCATTTGATCGTGGCGACCCGTCCAGGGGTGACCGTCAGCCACATTCCTGAATTGGTGGACGCACACACGACCGAGCGTCGTTTGCTAACCACGACGCCGGCGGGGTACGTTTGCCTGCTGTCTATCCCCTTGTTGCCCATCTCTGCCACCGATCTGCGGGCGCGCCGCAAGGCGGGTCGGTGTCTGGATGCCCTCACACCGCCCGCGGTGGTCGAGTTTATTGAGGATCAGCGCCTCTATCTGGAGTGATAAATGCGCGTTGCGGTTGTGTCGAGGCGCGCTGGCGGCCACAATGCCGCGGATGGCAGTAACACCCCGCAAATTATTAGATGTCGTCACCGCTGCGCTGGATGACGGCAAGGCCGAGGACGTCAAAGTTCTCGACGTTCGTAAACTCACCTCCATCGCCGATTTCATGGTGGTTGCTACCGGCCGCTCTTCGCGACAGGTAAAAGCTTTGGCCGATCGCGTGGTAGATGCCGCGCGTAAACGCAAAGTGCGGCCACTCGGCACCGAAGGCGAAGAAACTTCCGAGTGGGTGCTGGTGGATTTGGGCGATGTCATCGTCCATCTCATGCAACCAGAAACCCGCGGCTTTTATCAGCTCGAAAAGCTGTGGGAAATCCCTAAGCGCCTGCGCGCTGCTGAGCCCCCCGAAGCCTAAACGCCGACCAACGCGGTGCGTTTGCATCTGTATTGCGTGGCGCGACGGCCACCCGCCTGGGCTACGGAGGCCGGTGCGGAATATCTCAAACGCTTGACCGGCTCGCTGGACATTCGCTCGCGCGATTTCACCCCCCAAACGGGCGCCGCTGGCCTCGACCAGCAACGCGAACGCGAAGGCCAATCTTTGCTCAAGGCGCTGCCCAACGATGCTTGGCTGGTTGCGCTGGACGAACGTGGCGCGGACTGGTCGACGGCGCAATTGGCCGTGCGACTGGATGCGTGGCGCGCGCGCGGTGGCGATGTGGTGCTGGCGATTGGCGGCGCCGAGGGCCACGCGCCCACACTGCGCACGGCGGCGCACGAAATATGGTCGCTCTCTAAACTCACTTTGCCGCACGCCTTGGTGCGGGTCATCGTGCTGGAACAACTCTACCGGGCATGGTCCGTGCTCCATCATCACCCGTATCACCGCGCATGACTGGCGCGACACTCTGGCTGGCCTCGCGTTCGCCCCGGCGGGCCGAACTGCTGCGCACGCTGGGGGTGTCTTTCCAGATTATCGACGGTGAAGTGGATGAGTCGCGGCGGCTAGGTGAAGTGGCGCCGGACTATGTGGCGCGCGTGGCCCACGCGAAGGCGCTGGCCGGGCGCCGCGCCGCCCCACCCGACGCCTGTGTGCTGGCCGCGGATACGACGGTGGCGCTGGGTGGTGAAGTGCTGGGTAAACCCCGTGACCGGGCGGAGGGTCTGCGCATGCTGGCCGCGCTCGCCGGTGGGTGGCACGAGGTGTATACGGGGGTAGTGGTGCTGCCGCCGGTGGGTGCCGCCTACGCCTGCACCGTGGTGACCCGTGTGTGCTTTCGGGGCTTGAGCCAACGCGAAATGGCAGCCTATTGGGCTAGCGGCGAGCCGGCGGACAAAGCCGGCGGGTACGGTATTCAAGGCCTAGGTGGCGCGTTGATCGAACGGATCGAGGGCAGTTACTCCAATGTCGTGGGTCTGCCGCTGGCCGAAACGCTCTCGTTATTGAACGCCGCCGGTGTGGTCCACGCGCTCGCTTGAAGCGCAGCGCGCTGGGGCACTTAGGTGTTGGGTGGCGGGAGGACGCCGGTCAGCGAGGCCCGCGCGGAGATTTCAAACCAGTTGCCATCTGGATCGGCCACGAAGCCGTAACGGGCGACCGTCCCCAAGCTGATGGGCGCTTGTACCAAACGCCCGCCGCGCGCCACGATGCCTGCGCACGCCTCATCGGCATCAAAAATCTGGATCGTGAGATAGCGATAACCGGGGGCGACGAAGTCGTTGTAAAACCGCCCGCCCGGCCCCTTTTCAATGACCAACAGGGTGTCGCCGCAGCGTGCGGTGTTCGGCCCGGCTTCCTCAAATTCCATCGCGTGCAGATAAAAATCCAGCATCCGCGCGGGCTCCGGGGTGCTCACCGTGATGGCGATCCCCACCACGCCGTCGTGGCCCGTGGGCACTAATTTCACCTTGCCGCCGCCGGGGTGCTGACCCTCCCAAAGCGTTTTCTCAGCGCGTGCAATCGTCACCCCGACATAGCCGGACGCCGGCCAGTTGGGCAGCGCGCCTTCAAAATGATTCACTTTGATCACCGAGTTATGCGCATCAAAGCGATGCTGTACCCAGCCTTTTCGCAACGTCAGTTCGTGGTCCAGTCGCAGGCCGACCACCTCGCCCCAGAAGGCGCGTTGGGCCGTGATATCTGAGGTGAAAAGCCCAATATCGAGGTGTTGTTTGGCGAGTTTCATCGGTGAGCCTCTTATTCCGGTAGAAAATCCACGGCATGGGTGTCTAGCGCCTGCAGGGCCGCGCCACTGGTCATGTGCATCAGCATGGCGTCGCCACGATCGGTGCGTTTGACGATCAGCGTGGCGGCAAGGGCCACGGCAATCGCCGCAAAGCTGTAGTGACGATAGTCATTCATCAGGTGCTCGAAGGTGTAGTGCTCTACCCCCCGGGCCAGTAGTTCGGTGTGATAGTCGCGCAGCAGCGCGTCCTCATGCTGCACGCGCACATCTCGCGACAGCGCCCCGCCGAGAAAATACGCCAGATCCATGCCCGTGCCGAGGAAGCCGCAGGTCTGCCAGTCCACCACCGCCACCCGTTCGCCGGTGGTGCTGAACATCATGTTGTCCGGTCGAAAATCGTTGTGAGAAAAACATTTGGGGAACTCGCGCGGGCGATTCCACCACGCATGGTTGCGCACATACTTGGCACACACCGCCATGACCTCCGGGGTCAGCCAGCCTTGGTAGTTTTTTTGGACGTGGTCCCAGCTTTGTTCGATGAGTTCAGTGGTGTAATAGCCTTGCGCCCCGGTGGGCACGTAGCACCAGTCTTCTTGGCTGAGCTGTGTATCGTTCCAGAATGAGGCGTGCAGTCTGGCGGCTTCGCTCAAGGCGGTGCGGGCTTCGACCAGCGTGCAGCCGCGCATTTGGTCACCCTGTTGGGCCGGGGCCAAATCTTCTAACAGCAGGGTGAAATCGTTGCTCACCGGATCGAGCTCTGCCACATACACCGCCGGGGTGCGAATGCCGGCGCGCTGCGCGAGTTCGCGATAAAACATGACTTCGGCTTTGTAAAAGCCCATTTCCTGGCCGGATTTGCGCGCCACCTCGTTGGGCGAGGCAAATTTACCCACCAGTGTGGCGGGAGCCTCGGGTGGCACAGTGCCGTGGTATTGCAGAAAAAAACGCCGGGTTTCGCCGAGCTGTCCGGTGCCCACGTTCTCGCTGTCGAGGCG
>CAIPNE010000691.1 GCA_903866355.1 uncultured Gammaproteobacteria bacterium | reverse complement strand
GATCCGGTACACGCACCGTTGAGCGTCGCCAATTTTTTAAGCTACGCGAAAGAAGGTTTTTATAACGGCACGACGTTCCACCGTGTGATCCCCGGCTTCATGATCCAAGGTGGCGGTTTTACGGCTCAGATGGAAGAACGAGCCACTCACGCCCCCATCCGTAACGAGGCCGAGAATGGCCTGCTCAACAAACGCGGTTCCATCGCGATGGCTCGCACCAATGACCCTCACAGTGCTACCGCGCAGTTCTTCATTAACGTGGCAGATAACGCGCCTTTGGACTTCACCCAAGCGGAGGAGGCGGGCTGGGGCTATGCGGTGTTTGGCCAAGTGACCAAGGGCATGGACATCGTCGACGCCATTGCGGGCATGAAGACCACCCGTGTTGGGCCCTACTCCGATGTGCCTTCCACCCCCATCGACATTAAACGGGTGGTGGTGCAGTAAGTCGCGCGGCATTGGCTGTCGCGCCGCGAATCACGCCGCCCGCTGCAGGGCGGCTCACGCTGAATGGCTGGACGCAGAGGATTGGCCGCGCCTCGCCGTCCAGCGTGAGTTTTTCTGACCCTGAGCCGCGCTGTCAAAGATGCGAGTCGACCCCTTAGTCGACCCAAATTTCCTCGGTGTGCAGGCGCGTGAGGTGGGTTTTTTTGAGCTTCCAACCGTCGTGCTCTTTCACATACTCATCGTGGTAGTGGCCCCAGCCCTTGAAGTGACACGTGGGCAGTCGCACGTAATCGAACATGGCCCAAATGGCTTTGGCAGTGGTGGCGCTGGTGAGGGTGATTTCGGGCATAAAACCTTGGTGCATCGACACCGCGCCGACCATCAAACCACCTACCCCCGCAATGAGCGCCGCGCGGCCTTCGCAGCCGATGTCGGTAGGCATGTCCCGCCGTGGCCGCGGCGCGCCTTCATAAAAAGCCGAAATATCCGCCGTGAAGCAGTGCTCCCAGGCGGCCCATTGCTGGGTGTCCATCAGGCGGAAGTAGCGGGATTTTAATTGCCGAATGTCTTCGAGATCTTGTAGCTGTTGCAGGTCCATGAGGTGCTCCCGGGGTGGTGATTAAAACAAGTTCGAACTGCGCTCTGCTGCGCGCGTAGCAAACGCTAGCCGGTGCCGGTGAACGGCAAGACGACGGCAGTTGGTGCTGCGATGCGGCAGAAAATAATTGAAATTTCCCTTGAAATGACATGGTTTTGGGCGCGGTCCAGCAGTACTGTAGGTTACGCATAGCCTGAGAGTATTCCCATGACTAAACATGAATCACTCGAGACTTCTGTTGCCCAAGACTGGTCGCCACGCGCGTTCATTTCTTGGCGCGGTCTGCTGCTGAGTTTGGCGGGCGTGTTCAGCCTCATGCTGGCCTACCGCTGCTACCAGCAAATCTTTGGCTGGAGCGCCGGCTTGGACGCCACTGATCCCGCCTTCGATGCTTATTGGATGAACCTCCTAAAAGGCGAACTCGTGGTGCTGACCACCAGTTGGGCCGGGCTGTGGTCTTACCTGTGGGTGACCCGCGACCGAGCGTTGTCGCAACTCGCACCACGCGAAGAAATTCGGCGCTACATCAATCTCATCTTCTTTATCTTTGTCTACGCCTTTGCGGTGTATTGGACCGGGAGCTTTTTCGCCGAGCAAGATGCGTCGTGGCACCAAACGGTGGTCCGCGACACCCCCTTCACGCCCAGCCATGTGGTGCTGTTCTACGGCACCATGCCCTTGTTTGTGTTGTTTGGCGTGGGCTCTTTGCTCTACGCCATGACCCGCTTGCCGAAGTTCGCCGAGCGCTTGTCACTGCCGCTGATCATCGCCGTGGCTGGCCCGTTTCTCATTCTTCCCAATCTGGGTTTTAACGAATGGGGCCACGCCTTCTGGCTGATGGAAGAATATTTCTCGGCCCCCTTGCACTGGGGTTTCGTGGTGCTCGGCTGGTCGGTGTTGGCCTTAGGCGGGCTGCTGGTACAAATTCTCCAACACTTGTTGGACGCTATTCGGCGTGCCGAATTGCAGGCTGGTTTGGCGGACTCTCTGGCCGAACCCAAACCGGTTGCCGGGTCTTGAGCCTCTTCGTGCAACAACTGTCCCGGGGTGTCCCATGACCAAAGCGGTGGTGCCCGAGCCGGCGGGGGAATTCATCGAAATCTACGGCGTGCGCTGGAGTCGTTGGGCGGCAAAGCTCTCCGCGCAAGTCGACATCATTGTGTCTTGCATTATTGTGCTCGCGGTTACGGCAGCCTTTCACCTGCATTTTATGCTGTTGGCCGGCGACTGGGATTTTTGGGTCGACTGGAAAGACCGCGAGTACTGGGTCACGTTGACACCCATCGTGGCCATTACTTTTCCGGCCGCCCTGCAATATGTCCTCTGGGAGAAATTCCGCATACCCATTGGTGCCACCCTCGCCATCACCGGGCTAATGGTCGGCGCCTGGATCGCGCGTTTTTTTGGTTTCCATCTGTGGTCTTATTTTCCGTTTAGCTTGGTGTGGCCCACGTTGATGATTCCGGGCGCGCTGGTGTTGGACTGCGTGTTGCTGTTGACCGGTAATTTTTTCTTCACCGCGGTGATCGGCGGGATGGGTTTTGCGATCCTATTTTATCCCGCTAACTGGCCCATGCTGGCGGCTTATCGCCTACCGGTAGAAATCATGGATTCCTTGGTGTCGGTGGG
>CAIPNE010000690.1 GCA_903866355.1 uncultured Gammaproteobacteria bacterium | reverse complement strand
GATCTCGAACGCGATCTGCGAAAACGCACCGACTTCGACACCGCCATGGAAAAACCCTCGGGTGCCATCCGCCATCGTGGCGAGGGATTTGGCCTGGCGGTGGACGGCCAAGCGGGCTGCATCCTGCGCGCATACCGAGAGCATCAGATGACTTCAGACGGCGTCTGGCTCAAGGAACTTTGGTCTAACATCAAGCTGGCCATGCAATGCCTGATCAAGATGGACAGGGGCGACGGCCTGCTGGACGGCCATCAACACAACACGCTCGATGCCGGTTGGTACGGGCAGATTGCCTGGCTGAGCGGATTGTACCTGGCCAGCCTGCGCGCCGCCGCGGAAATGGCCATCGACATGGGCGACGAGTCCTTTGCCGCCGAATGCCGCAAGATCGCCGACACCGGCCGCGAAAGCATCAAGCGGCTTTTCGACCAGGAGTATTTCATCAACCTGCTGGACCCCAAACATCCGGATGCAGTCAATTCCGGCACCGGCTGCGAGATTGACCAGGTCTTTGGACAAAGCTGGGCCTATCAGGTCGGCCTCGACCGCGTGATCCCGCAGAAGGAGACACGCCTGGCTTTGCAGGCACTGTGGCGTTACAACTTCACACCCGACTGCGGTGCGTATCGCGAGATCTACAAGGGCGGGCGCTGGTTTGCGCTGGCAGGCGAGGCGGGCATGCTGATGTGTACCTTCCCGCGCAAGGATTGGAGCTTCGAAAACTCAGGCGGCAAAGGCAACACCGACGGAGTCCGCAACTTGCTCAACGAGGTCATGAACGGCTTCGAGTATCAGGTGGCCGGACACATGATTTGGGAAGGCATGGTCCAACAAGGCCTGGCCGTCACCCGCGCCGTGCATGACCGCCACCACCCGTCCAAGCGCAACCCATGGAACGAAGTGGAGTGCGGCGACCACTATTCCCGCAGCATGGCCAGTTATGGAGTATTCATCGCCGCTTGCGGCTTTGAATACCACGGGCCGAAGCAACACATCGGCTTCGCGCCGAAACTAACACCGGAGAATTTCAAGGCCCCCTTCACCAGCGCCGAAGGGTGGGGGAGCCTCAGCCAGAGCCGCATGGGCCAGGCTCAAATCAACCGCATCGAAGTCAAATCCGGCGGCTTGCGGGTTAAATCACTGGCGCTCGAACTGCCACCCGGCACCACCCTGAAAAACACCACCGTGGTCGTAGGATCCCACCAAATCACCGTGAACGCCAACCAATCCGGCCAGCGCGTCGAAGTGACATTTCCCAAGGAAGTGGTCATGAAAGCCAAGGATGTCATCACCGCCAAACTCGAATTCACGTGAAACCACACCTCGTCCCCATTGCTGCATCCATTCTGCTAGGTGCGGGTACCCTCCGCGCCGCGCCCGACCAGGCTTGGCTCGACTCCTACAAAATAGTCTGGGAAAGCCAGTGCGCGGACGCGCGCGGCTCAATGCCCATCGGCGGCGGCAACATCGCCCTCAATGTCTGGGTCGAGAAGGACGAATTGATGATCTACTTCGGCAGCCCGGATTGCTGGAGCTACCGTGGCATGGGCTATAACACCCAAATGCAAACCAAACTCGGCCGCTTGCGCTTGAAGTTCACCCCGGTGGCCTGGGCCAAGGAGTTCCATCAGGAATTGGATCTGGCCAGTAATTCGATCGTGCTGAGCGGAAAAGCCGCCGACGGAAATGCTATTAAATTGCGCGTCTGGATCTATGCGATGCAACCCGTGGTGCACATCGAAGGCCAGTCTGACAGTCCGCTTGAGGCTGCTGTATCAGTAGAATACCCGAGTGGATTGGCCATGGCGCCGCCCAACGAGGGGCAGACTTGTGGCCCCTTGGTTCGCGAGGGGCGCATCGATGGAGATTCTATCAAGTGGTGGGAACGCAGCCTGGCCATTGATGAGGGGCGCAACGGGTATATCCGCCGGTTCAATATCAAGGTGATCGCCGGGTTGCTGCCCAACTCGATGGCTAGCAGAACCATGGGCGGGCGGCTTTCCGGCGCGGGGTTTGTGGCCGATGGCACGGGGGAGGGGGCCTATGACGGCCGCGAGTTCAAGTCGGTGAGATTGAAATCCGCCAAACCGCTCAAGACTATCGACCTGCACGCTTCGTTGCGCATCGCCCAGGACACCACGCTCGAAGAGGGGCGGGCACAGGTGAAAAAACTCGAGGTCGCCAAGCACGCAACCACCCAGGCGGATTGGAAGGCGAGCTCGGCCCGGTGGCAAGGCTTCTGGGACCGCAGTCGCATCGTTATCAACCCGGGCAAGGGGCCGGACGATCCAGCCTGGCAGACGGGGCGCAATTATCAGTTGTTTCGCGCGTTGTTAGCCAGCAACCGCACCGGCAAGTTTCCGACTCTCTTCAATGGCGGTCCATTCACCTGCGAGCCCGACCCGGATTTGCGCAACTGGTTTGACAGCCAGTTCTTGGCGCAGAATCAGAGGCTCGTCTATTGGCCGATGCTCAAGAGCGGCGACTTCGATCTGCTCAAAGTGGGCTTGGAGTATTACTGTCGCAGCACCGACCTGCAGACCGCCTGGGCCAAACATTTCTGGAAAATCGAGGGCATGGACATCTACGGGGCGGACTGGACCCCCAACCTCGAAGGACACGGCGGCCCCGCACACCTCACTTATCACAAGGTCAGCGGCATGGAGTTCGCTATCATGATGCTCGAATCGGAAAGTTACGGCGGGACCGATGTCCGGCCCTGCCTGACGATCGCGCTGGGCTATCTGAAATATTATGACAAGTTCTATCGGGAACAAACCAAGAAGCTCACGGACAAGGAACTTGATGACAAGGGCCACCTGGTCATCTTCCCCGGCAATGCCATCGAGATGTATCAGGAAACCCGCAACGATGCCTGCACCATTTCCGGACTGATGGCGTTGAGCAAGACCGTGCTGGGCTTGCCTGCGAAACTACTGACTGCCGATCAGCGCGCGTTTTACGAGTCGTTCCGCAAGACCTTGCCGCCGCTGCCACTTCGGGAGCGGCGCGAACATCAGACACTGGCACCTGCCGAATCATGGAAGTCCGCATCCACTTGGGATAACATCGAACTGCCCGAGTTGTATCCCGTCTTTCCCTTCCACGTCTATGGTGTGGGCAAACCGGACCTCCAACTGGTGCGCGACACCTGGCAATTCAGTTTCGACCATGCGCGCCAGAAGCGCAACTTCTGCTGGTACCAAAGCCTCGTCTATACCGCCAACCTTGGGCTAACGGAAGAGGCCCGCGATCTGGCCATGGGCAAACTCCTTTGGCCCCATCATGAAAAGGGAGGCCAGTCCGGGATGCGCTACCCGGCGTACTATGACACGCACGGCTTCTGCCAGGGTCCCGACTTCGACCACGCCGGCTGCGCCTTGGTCGGCTTGCAGGACATGCTCAGGCAAACCGTGGACCGAAAAATCCTGCTCTTCCTGGCCTGGCCCAAGGACTGGGATCGCGAGTTCAAACTCCACGCCCCATTCGGCACCACCGTGGCGGGCATCCTCAAAAATTGTAAATTGGAGAAACTATCAGTGATCCCGGAGACCCGCGCCAAGGACGTGGGCAACATGCTGGGTTAATGAAATTTTAGAGAAAGAAAAAGACAGCCATGATCACCCGTCACCACCTGAAACCAAATTGTAAAATATGCACAACTCGATGAAATTTTTGACCCGTTCATTTCTGTTAGCCTCGATGCTGGTTGGAACCGCCGCGGCGGGCAATGACTGGCAAGCCAAGGTCCTCGCGACACTGCTCTTTGCCTGTGGCGTGCCCACAGGGGCGTGAATCACACAAAATCAAAGCACTTACCCACATCCTTATGAAAACCAAATCCCACGTCGCGGTCTTCGCGTTCATCTCAATCATGATCAGTCCCATGCACTCCGCCTCCGCCGCCAGCTTTGGCGAGGATGTCGCCTTCTTGAAAAAGCACACCGATGTCATCGTCTTGCGCGACGAAGCGGGCACCGCGCAAGTCGCGGTCGCACCCGCCTGGCAGGGGCGCGTGATGACCAGCACCGCCGGTGGCGAGAGCGGTGCGGGATTCGGCTGGATCAACCGCGAACTCATCGCCTCGGGCAAACTCCAGCCGCACATCAACGTCTTCGGCGGCGAGGATCGCTTCTGGCTCGGGCCCGAAGGCGGGCAGTTTTCGATCTTCTTCGCGCCGGGCAAGAAGTTTGAACTCGGCGATTGGTTCACGCCCGCCGCGCTCGACACCATGCCCTATCCGGTGGTGTCAAAATCCTCGGACAAGGCGACGTTTGCCGCCAAGTTCGCTCTAACCAATTACAGCGGCACTCGCTTCGATGTGCAAGTGAACCGCGAGGTGCGGCTGATGCCCGCAGCCAGTGCTTGGGAAAAACTCGGAGTGAAACCCGCTGCGGGTGTTAGCGTGGTCGCTTACGAGACGGATAACCAAATCACCAACGCCGGTGACAAGCCGTGGCAAAAGGAAACCGGCCTGCTGTCCATCTGGATTCTCGGCATGTTCAATCCTGCGCCCGCCACCACCGTGGTCGTGCCGATCAAATCCGGCACCGAATCCGATTTGGGCGTGGAGGTCACCTCGGATTACTTCGGCAGCGTGCCGCCCGAGCGCCTGGTGGTGAAGGACCACACCGTGTTCTTCAGCGGCGACGGCAAGTTCCGCAGCAAGATCGGCGTGAATCCCAAGCGCAGCAAAGGCGTGATGGGCAGTTACGACGCGGGCAACAGCGTCCTAACCATCGTCCAATTCACCCAACCGGAAGGTGTGACCGACTACGTCAACTCGCAATGGAAGTTGCAGGATCACCCGTATGCCGGAGATGTATCCAACAGCTACAATGACGGTCCGCCCGCCCCCGGCGAAAAACCGCTGGGTCCGTTTTACGAATTGGAGTCGTCTTCGCCAGCCGCCGCGCTCGCGCCCGGCAAAAGCCTGACGCATATCCACCGCACCATTCATTTAAGTGGAGCGCCAGCGGAATTGGAACCGGTCGCCAAGGCAGTGCTCGGTGTTTCACTGGAAACCATCAAGAGCGCTCTGAAGCCGTAACAAGTAGTTCCCATTTGATCGCATCAACCGCCCTCCGTCATATCATCCGATGAGTCCTTCCGATCTCCAACTCACCCGTCGCCGCCTAACACCATCCGCCGGGGCGTGGAGCGTCCCCCTGAAGAACTGGACAGGAAATATGAACTTTTCAAATGCATTTGAAAGGCTTAATCTGACCAAGAAAAACAGCGGGCGTGGTCAAGCTGACGACAGCTTGCCTGGGTCTGGGGCAGGACGCCCCAGGTTG
>CAIPNE010000689.1 GCA_903866355.1 uncultured Gammaproteobacteria bacterium | reverse complement strand
CGTGTGCTCTTCCGATCTAGTAACGCAGATTCACCTGCCGCGCGATGCGCTCGAGAATTTGTGGGACCGTCTGGTCGATGGCATTGAGCGTGACTTGCCCCTCCAAATCCCCAGGCACATCCAAATTAAGCGCCGCGTCCCGGGCGAGCGCGAACAACAATTCGCGCACCGACACCTCGTTGACCACCACCGTGTAGCGATCGCCGCGCGCCGTGGCGTGTGGCGGCGGCACAAAAGACACCGGCGGTACGATGGCCGGAATGGGATCCGCGATAAGCGGGCTCGCGCTCAAATGCCCGGGGCTTGGCGGTGGCGGCGATGGGCGCAGCGGCGCGCAACCAACCAAAGCCAAGGACGCCAGCCACCACAGGCGGCGTTGTTGTGCGGTGATCGCGCGGGGCGGGTTCACTGAGCCAGCACCGGCGGGCGCTCGGTAGGTACCGGCAGCGCCCGAGTGGCCGCGGTAGGCCGGCCATCGAACGGCCATCGCCCGTGCGTTTCAGCCACGTTATCCGCGCTGGGCCGCACGCTGGCGGGCGTGCTCAACGCCAACGACAAAGCCGCGAATTCTCGATTACTAGGGGCTAGCGGCCCAACCGCTTGCACCGCCACCGTTGGTGGGTGGGTGGCCCGTACCGTGAACCAACCCACGCCAATCATGAGCAACGCCACGCTCCCAACCAGCAGCGCGGGGCGCCAGGCACGCCGCGCCTCAAAACGACTATCGCGCGCGGCCATCGCCACGTGGCGGCCGCTGACCCGCGGGGCCGAGGCGGTAAACGCCGCCAGCAAGGCTTTGTCAGCCAACACGTTGACCCGCCGAGACAGGCCACGCGAACTGCGCGCCACGCCGCGAACCGCGGCCGGGCTGAACAATTCGCCACCCCGGTAACCGCTGGCGTGGAGCCGAGTATTTAGGTAATGGCGAATCTCCTCGGCATTGAGCGGCGTCAAATGGAAGTGAAAAGTAATCCGTTCGTTGAGTTGCCGAATGGCGTGCTGGGCCAGTTTTAGATCGAGTTCCGGTTGGCCGAACAACACGATTTGCAGCAATTTTTCCTGAGTGGTTTCTAAGTTGGACAGCAGACGAATTTCTTCCAGCGTGGCGGTGGGCATGCTCTGTGCCTCTTCGACAAACATCACCACCCGGCGATTTGCCGCGTGGCGCACCAGCAAATAATCCTGCAGGGCCCGCATCACCTCGCTACGCGGCGCCGCCGGTGCTAAGGGCAGTTCCAGCTCCAGCACAATGGCATGGAGGATGTCCTCGGGGGCCAGCCGCGGGTTGGCGAGGTAAATAATTTCGCAGTCGTCCGGTAGCGCACGCTCCAGCATGCGGCAGAGCATGGTTTTGCCGCTGCCCACCTCACCCACCACTTTAACGATGCCCTCCCCCCGCACGATGGCGTACACCAGCGCGGCGAGCACCTCACCGCGCTGGCCGCCCGGGAAAAACAGTGCCGGATCGGGCGTGAGTTTGAACGGGGGCTTAGCAAGTCCGAAATATTGGCAGTACATCAGCGCTACTCCAGAGGCGAAGTGAGGCCCAAGCGAGCCAATTTGCTGTACAGCGTGGTGCGATTGACGCCCAACAGGCGCGCCGCGTGGGCAAAATTGCCCGGCCGCAGCGACAGCGCCAACGCGACATAACAACGTTCCAGGCCCGCCAACTCTTGGGCTAGGCTAAATTCCCCCGCACATAAACGTGCCGCCAAACCCGTGGCCGACGGTGCGTCGAAAAGGGTGCCATCGGTGGGCGAAAGTTCAGCCAGCAAATCGGCCTCTTCCACACAGGCCCCGGGATAACGGGCGCCTAACCTGATCACAAGATTGCGCAACTCCCGCACATTCCCGGTGAAGCCATAGCCCGACAGCCGTCGCACAGCAGCCGGCGCCAAGGAGAAAGGACTCACTTGGTCGGCATATCCTTGCTGAAAATGGGTCAGCAACAGTTGCCAGTCCCCGTCGCGTTCGCGCAGCGGCGGCACGTTGATCTGCAGCACGGATAAACGATGGAAGAGGTCGGCGCGAAACTCCCCGCGCTGCACCGCGCCCCGAAGGTCGCGGTTGGTGGCGGCCACAATGCGCGCCTCGGCCCGGCGCGCCTGTGTTTCGCCTAATCGGTAGTACTCGCCATTTTCGAGCACACGCAACAGCTTGGCCTGCAGCGGCGGCGGGATCTCACCCACTTCATCGAGAAACAGCGTGCCGCGACCAGCCGCCTCAAAAAAACCGGCGCGCGCCTGCTCGGCACCGGTGTAGGCGCCGCGCGCATGTCCAAACAACTGCGCGGCGAGGAGTTCGGGGGTGAAGGCGGCGCAATTGAGGGTCACCAGCGGGGCGGCAACGCGCGGCCCCTCACGGTGCAGACACTGCGCCACCAGTTCTTTGCCCGTCCCCGATTCGCCGGTGACCAGCACCGGGAACGGCGACTGGGCCAGTTGCCGTGTCTGGGCGCGCAAGTTCACCATCACACGACTATCGCCGAGGAGCAGTTGCTCGGTGGCGCACGAGGTGGCCGGGCTAATCTGGCGTGACATAAGCGGCGGCCTCAACGCGGGCGGCGGGCGGGATCGCTTGGGCAAGCGCCGATGTTTCACCCGCAGTCACGCCGCCGCCGCACCGCTGGTCAGCGAGCAGGGGAGGTGCGAGGGGTGGGAGCAACGGCCTGTCTAGGCCGATAAAACGCGGGTTGGCAGGCAGCGCCAAATAGTGTCGCGAGGTGGATGCGCCGGCCCCGCCCCGCGCCAAGTTGGCGTGCACGGGCGCCCGCGCGGGCCACGGCTGGCTGCTCGCGCAGCCCGGCTCAGGCGGGCGGCGGCCGGTCATGGTCCCCACGCAGTCCGAGATTGCCAAAAATAGCTTCCAGCGTGTCGTGCTGATTCATGGTGTAGAAGTGCAAACCCACGGCGCCTTGGGTTATCAAGCGCTCGCACAAAGCGGAGGTGACATCCACGCCGAAGGCACGGATTGCCGCCCGGTCGTCGCCAAAATCGCGCAGCCGCTGGACTATCCAGCGCGGCACCTCGGCGCCACACATCTCGGAGAAACGCATCAGCTGGGTAAAATTAGTGATGGGCATGATGCCCGGCACGATCGGAAGGGTGATCCCCAACGCAGCACAGCTGTCCAAAAAACGAAAATAGGCGTCTGGGTTGTAAAAATACTGGGTGATGGCGCTATCTGCGCCGGCGTCTACTTTGCGCTGAAAATTTTTCAGATCGGCCGATGCCGACGCGGCCTGCGGATGAAATTCGGGGTAGGCCGCCACTTCAATATGGAAGGTGTTGCCGGTCGCAGCCCGGATAAAACTCACCAGTTCACTGGCATAACGCAGTTCTCCCATGCTGCTCATGCCGGATGGCATATCGCCCCGCAACGCCACGATGCGACGCACCCCGGCCGCTAGGTAGTGCTGGAGCACCTCGCCGATTTCCGCCTTTGAGGTGCCCATGCAGGAAATATGGGGCGCACAGTCGATGCCGGTCGCCACGCGCGTTGCCAGCACGGTTTCCAAGGTCAGTTCCCGCGTACTGCCACCTGCCCCGAAGGTCACAGAGAAAAAGCTGGGCTGGTAAACCGCCAGTCGCTCGCGGGTGGTGGCGAGTCGCAGCACCGCATCGGCGGTCCGTGGGGGAAAAAACTCAAAACTAAGATGGGTACCCGTTATAGCCATGTCTCGCCTCTCCGCGTCGCCGGGTTGGCGGCACTGGTCGGTCGGGGCAAGATTCGAGCGCCCCAACCAGCCCGCCCACCCCGGGAGCGCTCGATGAATGATGTTGAATGTGCAAAGCGAGGCAATGTACCGGAGCGTCTGGGGACTGTCGCCATGGGTTGATCCTCACGCCTCGGGTTGGGTAGTGCCGCACACATCACAGGGATGGAGCGTGGTCGCTAGCCCCACGGCTGCACAAGGCTGGCGACCCCGCTGGCACAGCGCGCAGGAAGAATTCCTGCCTGTCGTTAAGCCGTTCACCCAAACGATTTCGCTGACATACATCATTCCGGGAGGGTTCTTGGCTTTTTTCAGGCCGGTTCAGCGGCTAGAATCAGCGGTCTTTGCCACACCGGCCGGCGCGATTCACGGCCTGCCGGTCGTCGCGCCCTTTAATCGCCACGCCCCCGGGCCGAGGATTCCGCCCTCATGACACACTCCCCCGCCGCACCGGATTCGGTCGCCAACTCGCCCAGCCGCCGCACCTTGGCCAACGCCATCCGCGCGCTGAGCATGGACGCCGTACAGGCCGCCAACTCGGGGCACCCTGGCGCCCCACTGGGCATGGCGGATCTGGCGGAAGTTTTATGGCGTGATTTTTTGCGACACAACCCGGGCAATCCCAATTGGCCCAATCGCGACCGCTTCGTGCTATCGAACGGACATAGCTCGATGCTGCTCTACGCTTTACTCCACCTCACGGGCTATGACTTGCCGCTGGAGGAGCTCAAAAACTTTCGGCAATTTGGCTCAAAAACACCCGGCCATCCCGAGTACCAGCATGCCCCAGGCGTAGAAACCACCACCGGCCCGCTGGGCCAAGGTCTCGCCAACGCGGTGGGCATGGCGCTCGCCGAACGCATGCTCGCCGCGCAGTTCAACCGCGAAGACTTCCCGCTGGTAGACCACCACACCTATGTCTGCGTGGGCGATGGCTGCCTGATGGAAGGTATTTCGCACGAAGCCTGTTCGCTGGCGGGCACCTTGGGTTTAGGCAAACTGATTGTCCTCTACGACGACAACCACATTTCGATCGATGGCGAAGTCAGCGGCTGGTTCACCGACAACACCCCGGCCCGTTTTCGCGCCTACGGCTGGCAGGTGCTGGAAAATGTGGACGGACACGACGCCACCGCCATCCACGCAGCCCTAGTGGCCGCGCGGGCCGAGGCCCAACAACCCACGCTCATCTGCTGCCGCACGGTGATTGGTTTTGGCAGCCCCAACAAATCCGGCAAGTCGGCCGCCCACGGCGCGCCGCTGGGCGAGGCTGAAATCATCGCCACCCGCGCGGCGCTGGAGTGGCCCCACGCGCCCTTCGAAATTCCCCGCGAAGTAGCGGCCGCATGGGATGCACGGGTGCAGGGCGCCGCCCAGCAAGCGCAATGGGCAACGCTGTTTGCCGGGTACGCGCAGGCTCATCCGGTGTTGGCGGCGGAGTTTACCCGCCGCACGCAAGGCGAACTGCCCGCCGCGTGGGCGGCCACGGTCGTGGATTTACTGGCCACCCAACAGGCTAGCACCGCCGCTAACGCCACCCGTAAGTCCTCGCAACTCGCGCTGGAGAAACTGGGCCCCGTGCTCCCCGAGTTCGCCGGCGGTTCGGCCGACTTAAGCGAATCCAATCTCACCCACTGGGCCGGCAGTCGCGCCGTGAGCCGCACGGATGCATCGGGCAATTACATTAACTATGGGGTGCGCGAATTCGCGATGGTGGCGGTCATGAGTGGGCTGGCGCTGCACGGTGGATTTATCCCCTATGGCGGTACTTTTTTGGTGTTCTCCGATTACGCACGGAACGCCATCCGCATGGCAGCACTCATGGGACTGCGAGCGGTGTATGTGCTCACCCACGACTCCATTGGTCTGGGCGAAGATGGGCCCACCCATCAACCGATAGAACACGCCGCTTCGCTGCGGCTCATTCCCAATTGCGAAGTCTGGCGGCCCTGTGACGGGGCGGAAACTGCGGCCGCTTGGGTGGCCGGCATCGAACGGACGGACGGCCCGAGCTGCCTGCTGTTGACGCGTCAAGGCGTGCCACCCCAGCCGCGCGATGCAGCCCAACTCGCCAACATCCAACGCGGTGGCTATGTTTTGTTAGAACCGGTGGGCGCACCCGAGGCCATTCTCATCGCCACGGGATCAGAAGTGGGTTTGGCGGTCAGCGCCGCCCATACCCTCAACGCGGCTGGGCGGCGTGTGCGGGTGGTCTCCATGCCGTGTGGCGAAGTCTTTGCGCGCCAAAGCACCGATTATCAAGCATCGGTGCTGCCCAACGCCCTGCGCCAGCGGGTGGCCATCGAAGCCGGCTCGCCGGCTGGCTGGTATCGCTACGTGGGATTGGATGGCTTAGTGCTGGGCATAACAAGCTTCGGTGCCTCCGCGCCCGCCGGACAATTATTCAAGCATTTCGGTCTAACCGCCGACTCTGTTACCGCGCGCGTGCAAACCTACCTGGATGGCGGAACTTAGCGCTAAGCCTCGCGTCCATCTGAGCGAATCTGAAGAGACAACAAGAGAAAATTTATGAGCATTCGAATCGGCATCAATGGTTATGGTCGGATTGGCCGCAACGTCCTGCGCGCCCTGTACGAGTCCAAACGCACCCACGAGATGGAAATCGTTGCGATTAACGACCTCGGTGATGCGCATACCAACGTGCATCTCACCCGCTACGACACCGCGCATGGCAAATTTCCCGGCACGGTAGCAGTGGATGGCGACTATATGGTCGTCAACGGCGACAGAATTCGCGTTCTCGCCGAACGGGATCCGGCCAAGCTGCCTTGGGGTGAGCTTAAAGTCGACGTGGTATTGGAATGCACCGGGCTGTTCACCTCGCGCGAAAAAGCCAGCTTGCATCTGCAAGGCGGCGCCAAGAAAGTCATCATTTCCGCACCCGCTAGCGACGTCGTAGACGCCACTATCGTGTATGGCGTGAATCACCGCGTGCTGAAGGCGAGCCATCAAATTATCTCCAACGCCTCGTGCACCACCAACTGCTTGGCCCCGCTGGTCAAACCGTTACACGAAAAAATCGGCGTGGAGTCTGGGCTCATGACGACCATCCATTCCTACACCAACGACCAAGTCCTGACCGACGTTTTTCACAAAGATTTACGCCGTGCGCGCTCCGCCACGATGTCGATGATCCCCGCCAAAACCGGCGCGGCCGCGGCAGTAGGCTTGGTGTTGCCCGAGCTCAACGGCAAGTTGGACGGCTTGGCGGTGCGGGTGCCAACCATCAATGTGTCGCTGGTAGATCTCACTTTTAGGGCCAGCCGCCCGACCGATAAAAAAGAAGTGCTCGCCATTCTGCGGGCCGCCGCGGCAGGCGAACTCCACGGCGTGCTGGAAATCAGCGATGAGCCGCTGGTCTCCATTGATTTCAACCACAACCCCGCGTCTTCCATCGTGGAGGCCTCCGAAATCAAAGTCATCGACGGCACCCTGGTGAAGGTGATGGCGTGGTACGACAACGAGTGGGGCTTCTCCAACCGAATGCTCGACACCAGCCTTGCGCTGATGAACGCCGGGGCCTGACATGCTCGCCATGCTGGATTTAGCGCTTGCGGGCCAGCGGGTGCTGATTCGCGAGGACTTTAACGTACCGCTCAAAAATGGCCGCATCACCGATGACACCCGGCTGCGCGCCGGCCTGCCCACACTGCAGGCCGCGCAGCGCGCTGGCGCGCGGGTACTGGTGCTGTCGCATTTAGGACGGCCGACCGAAGGTCACTTCGACCCCAGCGCATCCTTGGCGCCAGTGGCGGCAGCGCTCAGCGAGTTACTGGGTCAACCGGTACGCTTGGCGCGCGACTGGCTCAACGGGGTGACTTGCGCGCCGGGCGAAGTGGTGTTGTGCGAGAACGTGCGCTTTGAAGTCGGCGAAGAAAAAAACGACGACGCCTTGGCTCGGCGCATGGCCGCGCTGTGCGACATCTTCGTCAACGATGCTTTTGCCACCGCGCACCGCGCGCAAGCGTCCACCCATGGGGTGGCTAAATACGCGCCGATCGCCTGTGCTGGGCCACTGATGAATGCCGAAATCACGGCGCTAAAGCAGGCGCTACGCGCACCGGTCCGCCCGCTGGTGGCGATCGTCGGTGGTTCCAAGGTATCCACCAAACTGGAGGTGCTGGAAGCGCTGCTCGGCAAAGTTGATCAACTCATCGTGGGGGGCGGCATTGCCAATACCTTCCTGCGCGCCACCGGCGCCGAAGTGGGCCGCTCCTTGTGCGAACACGACATGCTGGATACCGCGCGCCGGATCATGAGCGCGGCGCAAGCACGGGGCGCGGAAATTCCGTTGCTGGTCGATGTGGTCTGCGGCAAAGCGTTCGCCGAAGACACGCCCGCCACGACCAAAATGGTGGCCGACATCCTGCCCGACGACCTCATCATGGACATTGGCCCTCTGACCGCGCAGCGGTTTGCCGAGATTTTACAATCGGCTGGGACCATCGTCTGGAACGGCCCCGTGGGGGTCTTTGAATTTGCCCAATTCGCGGGCGGAACGCAGGCGCTGGCGCAGGCCATTGCGGCCTCACCGGCTTTTTCCATTGCCGGTGGCGGCGATACCTTGGCCGCCATTGCGCAGTTTGGAATCAGCGCGCAGGTGTCGTACATCTCCACCGCAGGCGGTGCTTTTTTGGAATATTTGGAAGGCAAGATACTGCCCGCCGTGGCCATTCTGGAAGCCCGCGGACAGGCCGAAAACCCGACCCCAGCACGCACCCCCCAATAGGCTGTGGGGACCGCACAAATTTAAACATCCGCGCCCCTAAACCGGCGCGCTAAATTTTTGGAGAACCGCTAATGTCAGCTCAAGAACTCGCCACCACCGCCGCCGCGATGGTTGCCAAAGGCAAAGGTGTGCTTGCTATCGACGAAAGCATGGGCACCATCAAAAAACGTTTCGACACCATTGGCCTCGAAAACACCGAACCCAATCGGCGCGCCTATCGCGATTTGCTGATTGCCAACGCGGGTGACCAGCAATACATCAGCGGCATGATTTTGTTCGATGAAACCATTCGACAGTCCTCGCTTGCCGGCGTGCCGTTTGCGCAGTTGCTGGCCACCAAGGGCATCATGCCTGGCATCAAAGTGGATGGCGGTTCCAAGGATTTAGCCGGACGTCCCGGTGAGCAGGTCACCGAAGGCCTAGACGGGCTGCGCGAGCGCCTCGCGGGCTATAAAGCACTGGGCGCTAAATTTGCGAAATGGCGAGCGGTCATCACGATCGGCCACGGCATTCCCACCAGTGGTTGCGTGGAAGCCAACGCCCACGCGCTGGCGCGCTACGCCGCCTTGTGCCAAGCCGCCGGCATCGTCCCGATGGTCGAGCCAGAAGTCTTAATGGACGCCGACAACACCATCGATCGTTGCGAAGAAGTCACCGAGCACACCCTGCGCACGCTGTTCCAGGCACTGGTTGCCCAAAATGTGGTGCTGGAGCACACCATCCTCAAGATCAATATGGTGGTGTCGGGCAAGCTGTGCCCGGTGCAGGCCGGCATGGCGGAAATTGCCGAGAAAACCGTCCGCTGCCTCAAACGCACCGTGCCTGCCGCGATTCCTGGCATCGTGTTCTTGTCGGGTGGTCAGAGTGGCCTTGACGCCACCCGCAATCTCAACGCGATGAACGTCGGCACGGGGTTGCCGTGGCCGCTGTCCTTCTCTTATGGGCGCGCGCTGCAGGCCGATGCCCTCGCCGCCTGG
>CAIPNE010000688.1 GCA_903866355.1 uncultured Gammaproteobacteria bacterium | reverse complement strand
TGTAGCGCTGGATGATGAGCGGCTCGGGCTTGCCGTCGTGCCAAAACTCCACTGGTTGCCCAGCGCGCAGTAACTGCCGTAACCAATCGAGCTGCCACTCAATGCGGATGCCAATACCCCGCGACAGCGTGCTCGGTTTGAGGATCCACAGATTGTCGATGCTGTCGTGCGCGGGCAATTGCGCGGCAAAGGCCTGGCGCTCGGAGGGGTCGTCGAGGCGATAGGTCAGGGGATAATAATCCGGGTGCGCAAGCGCCGTTGGCCCCGCTTGCGGGTGCGCGTGTAAGGCTCCGGCAAGGTCGGACTTGCAGGTCATCACGCTTTCTTTAGGGATATGATTGAGCGCCTGATGGGGCCGCAGCCGTGAAAACCAGGCGCGGTAGTTTTTGCGTAGCCACAGGAGGTCAGCTTCGGTGGCATCCTCAGTTATCACAACGGTCTGGCCGGCAAGGATGGCGCGCACATTGTTTGACTGCCAGTCCACATGGAACCGGGGCCAGGTACTGGGATCGAATTCGTTGGTGGGATCGGGCAGTGGTTCGCTGTTCATCACGCGTGACTCCTGTGGCCATAAGACACTGCGACCTTCAGGTGGCGAGAACGCTGCGCCAGAGTGGCGCGCAAGCCGTGACGTCCAGCGGGGAAACTATAAAAGGCCTGATTGCTTAAAGTCGAGGCTTCTCACGCAACCCAGCCGCCCACCATACCTTATGGGCGCCGCGTTGCCTTATCCCGCGTGTGCGGCGCGAGTTTAGAGGCTGAGGGCGGTTATCCTGTGGCTGCCGCGAGCGCTGCAGTATCCGGCAGGGGGGCGCGTAAAGTACCCAGCACTCGGTTTCCCAACTCAAGGAGATATTGATGACTACCCGCATGCCCGCGCTGTCTCTGGTGGCACTTCCCGGTCGCCGAAAAGCCACGTTGGAGTTGGCCAAGGATATTGAGAAACGCGGTTTCTCAGGCATTTATTGCCCCAGTTTGTCGGATGGGCTTGCGCTGTGCGAAGCCTTGGCTTTGGTCACCCACGAGATTCGGTTTGGCACGTCAATCACCCCAATTTATACCCGCCAGACGGTGGATTTTGCCCAAACCGTGTCTTTCATCCACGAAGTATCCAACGGGCGTTTTGACTTTGGCCTTGGTGTTTCCCACGCGCCCGCGCTGAGTCGGCTGGGCCTGGCCGGCGGTCAGCCGCTGGCGGATATGCGAAAGTTTGTCAGCGACCTGCGCGCCGTGCCGCGGGCCGGCGAATTGCCCCGGTTGGTGCTCGCCGCGCTGCGCCCGAAAATGATCGCGCTGGCCGAAGAAATTGCCGGCGGGCTGGTGTTCGCCAACGGCGTGCGATCGCACATGGGCCACTCACTGCAGGCACTCAGCCCGCAGGCGCGAACGGACCCCAATTTTTTCATCGGCAATATGATTCCCACCTGCATTTCCGAAGACCGTGAGGCGGCGAAGAACGTCAACCGTCGTACGCTCTCGAGCTACGCGCTGTTGCCGAAC
>CAIPNE010000687.1 GCA_903866355.1 uncultured Gammaproteobacteria bacterium | reverse complement strand
CCCTCGACGCGACGGGTATCCGCACCCGTGAACTGCGCTACGCGAACCACCTCGGCCAGACCCTCTGGGCCGAGCCACGGGGCACTTGGGCGGGCCATGAGGTGCCGCAGTTCTCTATTCATCGGGGTCGCTTGCACGCGGTGCTGTGGGAGGCCGTGGCGCAAGTTCTGGGGGATCGCCTGCGCAGCCATGCCCAGGTCAGCCGTTTTACGCAGCATGCGAACGCAGTGGAGGTGACGCTTGTGGATGGCACGCGCCTAGGTGGCGACGCACTGATCGGCACCGATGGCATCCACTCCACGATTCGGGCGCAACTCCATCCCAAGGATGGCGGTGTGCGCTGGCAAGGCATCCAAATGTGGCGCGGCGCGGTGGACTGGCCCACGCCGTGGGACGGGCAGACGATGTGCATCGCCGGTGATGCACGCGCCAAGCTGGTGCTCTATCCCATCGGGCCGGGCAGTACGGATGGTCATCGTCTTTTGAACTGGGTGGTGTACGCGCAACTGGCGGACGCCGGGCCTGCGCCATCTGGGCGGCAGGACTGGTCGCGGGAGAGGGCGCGTGAACTGGTGATCCCGCACGTCGCCCATTTCCGCCTGCCCTTCATCGATCCAGCCGCCCTGATCGCCGCCTCGCCGATGGCCGCTGAGTACCCGATGTGCGATCGCGATCCGCTGCCATTCTGGACGGAGCGCCGTGTGACCCTGCTCGGCGACGCCGCGCACCCGATGTATCCGGTGGGCAGCAATGGCGCGTCGCAGGCCATCATCGACGCGCGTTGTGCGGCCGATTTCCTGGCGGGTGGCGATCCACCGGCGGCGCTGGCGGCCTACGAGGCCGAGCGTCTGCCGAAGACGGCGGCCATCGTTGCATCCAATCGCAAGGGTGGGCCGGAGCGCATTATCGATTTCATGGCGGCGCGCGCGCCGGACGGCTTCGCGAGCATTGAAGAGGTGGCCGAGCACGCAGAACTGGCGGCGATCGTCGGCGGGTACGCCTCGCTGGCGGGGTTCGCGGTGGGGCGTTGAAGGGCTACAACCTAGCCAACGCATTCAGGCGGGCCGTCGCGCCTTAGTAGCCTTGGACCTCGTGCAGGCGGCGCGCGCCCAGCACGTCGCCGCTGTCCGTGTGCTGTTCCCGGATCCTGTCCAGCAGGCGGGCATTGTTCCGAGACGGCACGCGCGAGGTTTCGCCCCGTCGCCAAGCAATACCCGCACCATCAGCTCACCGGTGCGCGCTCCACCAGCCTCGCTGTGCTGCGCTGGATATCCTCGGATACGGCCATGAAATCCCCGGCGTTGATGTTCTGGATGCCTATTTGGCCGTGGTGACAGCGGCGCCCGGGGCCATGGGTTTCCAGCCAGCACAGCAACGCGCAGATGCGGGGGAAGACGGCTGGCAATTAGCTGGCACCCACGTTCATCAAGACGCACCTAGCGCGTCACTTGCAGCCCTGATCGGCGCGCGGTTTTAGCGACGACGGCTTTCGCGAGGACAGCCCGCTGCAACGCGATGTCCGTGCCCTTGGCCTATTGGCCGTGCCGGCGTTTCTGGATATCGATACCGCCGTTGAAACCTCCGGGCGAATAGTGCTGGGCTTGCTGATCGAAGATCGCCTGATCTGACCATTGCCGAATTACTATGCGCGTTGTGTATGATTTTCTGACAGGCACTGTTTGCCACCGTTTATAGCCGCGCCGGGTTCGCCGGACCCGATCCAAGAGGGAGACCACTGATGACCGCTACCGCTACCGCTACCGCCACCCGCACACCGTCCGGCGACCGCGCCAACGCACCACGTGATTACGAAGTTTGCGTGATTGGCGGCGGCGTCGCCGGCATTTACCAAATCAAACGGCTGGCGGATCTCGGCGTGAAGGCGACCTTGCTCGAGGCCTACAGCGACGTTGGCGGCACCTGGTTCAACAATCGCTATCCCGGTGCGCGCTTTGATTCCGAATCCTTTACCTATGGCTATTCGTTCTCGAAAGAAGTGCTGGACGAATGGGACTGGACCGAGTGGTACTCGCCGCAGCCCGAGACCCTGCGCTATCTCAATTTTGTGGTGGATAAGTTCGATCTGCGCAAGCACATGCAATTCAACTGCCGCGTGGTATCGATGCACTTCGACGAACACACCGATACCTGGCGCATCACGCTTGCCGATGGCCGCAGCCTTACCACCCGCTTTGTGATCACCGCGCTGGGCATCCTGTCGATCCCCACGCGCCCAAGCTTTAAAGGGATGGAAACTTTCAAGGGCTTGTCGTTCCATCCGTTCGACTGGCCGCACGATCAGCCCGACCTCGCTGGCAAGCGGGTGGCCATCATCGGCACCGGCGCCACCGCCATCCAGATCATTCCCGAAGTGGCCAAAGTGGCCGGCCGCTTAACGGTGTTCCAGCGTCGCCCCAACTGGGCGGCGCCGCTCAACAACGCGAAAATAGACAAGGCCGAAATGGCCACCATCCGCGCCCGCTACGCTGAGATTTTTGAGGCCTGCGCCCGCACGCCTGGCGGCTTCGAACACGAACCCGATCGCCGTGGCTTCTATGATGTGACCCCCGCAGAACGCCGTGAGCTGTGGGACCGCCTCTACGACGGCCCGGGCTTCGGGATCTGGCTGCAGAACTTCGTCGAGATCTTCACCGATGAAGCCGCCAACGCCGAGTTCTCCGCCTACATTGCCGAACGTATTCGTGGGCGCGTGAACGACAAAGCTCTCGCCGAGAAACTCATTCCCAAAGACCACGGCTTTGGCATCCAGCGCGTGCCGTTGGAAACGGGTTATTTTGAGACCTACAACCGCGACAACGTGGAACTGGTGGATTCCGGCGCGACGCCGATCCAACAGATCACGCCGGCAGGCCTCGATACCACCGATCGCAGCTTTGAGTTCGACGTCATCATTTACGCCACCGGTTTCGATTCTTTCACCGGTGCTTTCGACAACATCGATATTCAAGGCGTTAATGGCCTCAAGTTGCGCGACAAGTGGGCGGACGGCCCCATCACCTTTCTGGGGCTGATGACCAGCGGCATGCCGAATCTGATCATGCTGGCCGGCCCGCAGACGGCGGCCACTAATTTTCCGCGGGGCGCTGAGCTGGCGGTCGACTGGGTGACGCCGTTTCTACAATACCTATGGCAGCATGGCCACACTCGATTCAACGCGCAGGAAGCCCCGGAGCAGCGCTGGCACGAGCATGTGAAAGACATGTACCAGGGCCTGCTGTTGGGCAAGGCCAAGAGCTGGATCACCGGCTACAACGGCAATCTGCCCGGTCACGAATACGGCAAGATGCGCTACAACATTTATGCCGGCGGCGGTCCGAAATACGTCCGCACTTTGCAGCGCTGCGAGGACAACGGATACGAGGGGGTAGATTTGGCGTAGGGATTTGCCGGGTAGGGATGCTGCTATTCAACACGGTTTGCAGCGTTACTGACGACCTCCCGCGCGCGACCCGCTGCTAGGACGCTGCCTTGGCGCCGCTGGGGCTATCTCGCTACCCGACCGGCCACTTTGGTGAGTGGATAGGCTGGGGCACTTATGAAGACGACGGCCGGCAGGAGCTGGCGCTGTGGGTGTGCAAACCGTTTGACGGCGAACCTGCCAGCGTGGCCAACGGCAGCATGATCGCGCTACGGGCCTCGAGTTGGGCGGCGGTGGCAGCGTTCCACGCCGCGGCGCTAGCACATGGCGGCACCTGCGCAGGCCCGCCTGGCGTGCGAAGGTGCTACAACCCAGATTTCTACGCGGCCTACGTGCGCGACCCGGATGGCCACAAACTGGCGGCGGTGGGTCGCGGATTTACGTCACGGATTTGCTGCGGTTGTCTGTCCCTCGTCAGCCGTTTTTGAAAACGCTGCCGTGCGCTGGCTGGCCGCGCCGCGGTGGCGAGGTCCAGCACCCGCGCCGGGGCGGCAGCGGTCTAAGCGTCAGTTTTGAAGAAGGCGATGCTTTGCTGTAGCTGCTCCGCCTGACCGGAGAGTTCCTCGCTGGTGGCGGCAAGCTGCTCCGAGGCGGAGGCGTTCTGCTGAGTGGCTTCATTAAGCTGCCCCATCGCGCCGCCGATCTGCGCCACCGATTGACGTTGTTCAACGCAGGCGGCGGCGATTTCTTGCACCAGCACACTGGTGTTCTGGATGCCGGGCACGATGCGGTTGAGCAGGCCCCCGGCGCGCTCGGCCATCGTGAGCCCAGCCTCTGCCAGCTCGCTGATTGTCTGGGCCGCCAACTGGCTGCGCTCGGACAGTTTGCGGACCTCAGCCGCGACCACGGCAAAGCCCCTGCCGTGTTCACCCGCGTGGGCCGCCTCAATTGCCGCATTGAGTGCCAGCAAGTTGGTCTGGTAGGCAATGTCGTCGACGACGCCGATCGTGGTGGCGATCTTTCGCATTGCGTCCACCGTCTGGCCAACCGCCTTGCCACCCTCCAGCGCTTCCTGACTGGCTTTGCTGGCCATGTCGTCGGTGACGCGGGCGTTGTCGCCGTTGTGTGCGACCGAGGTCGACATCACGTTAACGTTGGCGGTGGTCTCCTCCACCCCGGCAGCCTGCTCGCTGGCCGATTGCGCGAGTGACTGCGCCGTCGCGCTGATCTCGGCGGCGGCTACGGTCAGCGCGGCCGATGCAGTGCGGACTTCGCCGATGACGTGGGTGAGATGCTCTGCGGTGGCGTTGGCGCTCTGCTTGACCTCGCCGAAAAGGCCCGCGTAATCGCGCGTGATCCGGTGTGAGAGGTCGCCCTGCGCCAGCGCGGCCAGAGCCTGCGCGGTGTCGTTCATCACGCCTTCGCTAGTGTCCAGTAACTGGTTCATGGCGGTCGACAGATTGGCGAAGAAACCGGTCTTGCCGACCATGTTGATACGTCCGCTCATATCACCGTTGACTGCAGCCGACACGATGGCCGAAACCTCCTGCTCGGCGGAAATCTCGTCTGTGCGGTCCGCCCACTGCATGATATGACCCATCGGCTGACCCTGATCGTTTTGCACGGGGCGCGCCAATAGCCGCAGTTTTTGGTGCTCGACCTCCAGATCCACGGTCTCGCCGGAGCGCAGCGCCTGCGCGAACGCGGCAGCGTGGTCGGCGTCTCGGAACAGCGTGGTCAGCGGGTTGCCGTAGAAGGCGTCAGCATCGAAGGCCGGGCCGCCGAACAGCTTGAGCAGCCCCTTGGCTGGCGGGGTTGCGTGCACCAGTTGTCCGTCGGTGTTTACGACGGTGACGCTCACCGGCAGGCTGTCCAACGAGAGCCGGATGCGTTGGTTAAACGTGGCGGCTGTTGCCGCTTGCGCCATCTGCGCCTTGGCCGCGTTCACCACCTCGGTGATGCGCGCCTTCTGCCCTGGCAGCGGCGCCATGCTCTCTTCGAAGCGGCCGTGCGAGTACTGCTCCATCAGGTCAACGGCGCGCGCGTTGAGGTCCAGATGTGACTGCACCATTGCATTGACACCGGCAGCCAGCGCGCCATAGCTGCCCGGCAGATCGGCCGCCGGCATGGTGTGCGAGATTTCGCCCGCGTCGTGCTTTTCGGCCATCTCGGTCTGCGCCGCGCGAAAGCGTTCCAGCACGTCGTGCACCGTGATCAGCGAGTGCAACACCTGTGCGATTTCATCGCGCGTGGTCGGCGCGGCGGGCGTCTGGCTGAGGTCTCCAACGGCCAGCTCACCGAGATGTCGACGCACGGACTGTAGCCCGCCGCTGGTAACCAAAAAGAAGCTGTAGAACAGGTAGGCAGCAATCATTAACACCGCCAACACCACCGTGCCGGCCCAGTGTGTTTTCTGCTGCAGGTTGTCGATGCGCGCTTTGAGCAGAATATCCAGCGCCGGCAGCGCCTGGGCGTAGAAACCTTGCAGCCTTTGCGCCACGGCCTCGCCGTCTGCAAAGAAGTTCGCCGCGCTTTGGGCCTCGTGCATTTGGAGTGTCTGCAGGTCGTTGGCGCCAGCCATGAAGGTGCTGGCCTGTTCAAAGAAGCCCATGTCCAGCTTGGCCTGCGCTGTAGGGTTAGCAGCAAATACCTTGGCCAAGTAGGTCTGAGTCGTGGCCAGTCCAGTTTGTGCGTTGGCGCTATAGATCGCGAAGCGGATCGCCTCGCGCGTATCAAGTGCGGGCTTGTTCGCCTCGTGGGCTTCCTTGGCATAGGTGCCCCACGCCCAGACCTCACCCAGATCGGAGCGCAGCTGCGGCAGGATGTTGATGGCGCTAAACAAATAGTAGCTGTCGATATCCGGGTCGAGCGCCAGATTAGAGGAGTCGCCCACGCGGCCGACGAGTTTGCTTAGCGCCTCGCTCACTGCGTCGTAGACCGACTCGCCTGCTGCATTCAGCTTGCTGGGCGCCGTGGCGGCCTGAGTCCAGGCTGCGCGCAACGCATCGAAGTCGCCCTGCAAGCCCAATGGGTCGCCGGAGGAAAGAATGTACTGGGCGTAAGCCTGCAGTGCCGGCTCCATCTGTTGCGTGCCGGCTTGAATCGCGGCCGCACCGTCCTGACCACCCATCGCGGCGCGGCTTACGTCGCGGACCTCCAGTAGCGCCCCCGAAATGGGCACCAGCTGCTGGAAGGCGGTGACCCCGATGCGCTCTTTGGCGGTGAAGGCGATTTGGACATTTTGCGCAGTGACGAAGAAGTAACCGAGTAAGGCCACCGGCAGCAAAAAGATCAAGGAGATGATCAGGGCCTTGGTGTGGAAATAGACGCTACCCATTAAGCGGGCGCCTGGCACCCAAAAAAATGAATAGTCGCGCGACTTGGGAGCGCGGATGCGCCGCCCTGAATTCGATGACATCGTGATAGACCTCAATATGTCCATTTCTGGGAGACCCCGGGGGGGGGGGGCCAGGCCGCTAGAGGTCGCGTTATGGGCGAACCACACTGCTTCCATCGGCCTCCTGTGCGAGGTTCTTGAATTTTCGGACTTTCGCCTTGCCGCCGACCCTTAAACCAATACAAATCCAGCACCGGCGCCACGCTGTCGTCCAGCAGGTTATTTTTTGCTGGCGCTTTGCGAGCCCTCGTGGTGAGCACCAGCACCACCTCGTCATAACCGAAATGCACGCGCTGGATGGCGGTGCGCGGCGCAAACCCCCGCACCTGAAAACTACCGCGCGCATGGGATCCTGATCGAAGGCTCGAGCCTCTTCGAATACGTCAATTCCGGCAAGGCGGATCTTGTACTGATGTTTTTCGGCATCCAGGACCGTGGCCGTATCTACCGCGGCGATCCCGACGACTTTGCCATGTTGGTCGGCCGCGCTGGCGCCAGGCGTGACCGATACCGGCATGCAAGCCGATTGGCGCGAGACCTGAGACCGCCGCGGCCTATTTGCCGGCGAAGGTCTGCGGCTTGAGGGAGCGCAGGTAGGCGATCAGCGCTGCCATGTTCGCGTCGCTGATGGTCTTGTAGAAGGCAAAGCCCATGGGCGGCTGGTAGGGCTGGCCACGGCGGTTCACGCCCTCGTGGGCGAACAGTTCGGGACACCCACTTTCCGAAACAGTCCGGAAAATAGTGGGTGTCCTCGATTTTCGCCGTGGGTGTCCTCGATTTTCGCCAAAGATCTTCGGCGAGTTGTTACGGTTGCTGGTTTTCTAAAATCTGGGTAGCCTTGACTGAGGGTGTCTGCGCTTCGAATTTTCTGGAAGGCGCAGGCAGGTGCAGTGATGGTCGGGCCGCCTCACGGCGAGTCAGCGCCCGTGATATCTAAGCTGACTGATCGAAATCATTTCTGCTTCCCCGAAGCTTGTCGACGATGCACATTCACCCCGGCAGCCATTCTTCGTGTCGTGGGCGAGGTTCGTACCTTCGATTCGTCGTGTCTTTGTCGGTCAACAGATGCCGTTAGGGACATATCACGTGCTCCGACCCCAGCGTACGCTCTATCTGAACGAAGAGCAGGCAGCGCGGCGCGATGCTGACCGCACTGATCGTCGTATTCGTCGTCGCATACACTGCCATTGCGCTAGAGCACCCGCTCAAAATCAATAAATCCGCATCGGCGCTCATCGGCGCGGGGCTGCTGTGGACGATATACGCCTTGTGCGCGACCGATTCGCATCTAGTAAGTGAACAACTTGCTGAGTCGTTGACGAGCACCGCGCAGATTGTGTTCTTCCTCATGGGCGCAATGACCATTGTTGAAGTTATCGATGCGCACAACGGCTTTCAAGTCATCACGAGCCGAATTCGCACATCAAACCTATCATCGTTGGCCTGGCTTGTTGGCTTTGTAACTTTTTTCCTCAGCGCGATTCTGGATAACCTGACGACGACCATCGTCATGATTTCGTTGATGCGCAAGCTGTTGGCCAAGGATGAGGACCGACTTATTTTTGCCGGCAATATCGTCATTGCTGCTAACTCCGGTGGCGCGTGGTCGCCCATCGGTGACGTCACGACTACGATGCTGTGGATCGGTGGCCAGATCACATCAATCAACATTATCAAATCATTATTCTTGCCCGCATTAGTCAGCATGGTTGTGCCCTTAGCGTTGACTGCCTACGCGTTACGTGGGCGTCTGATCGAGGCGCCCACGGTTTCAGATAGTCATCGCGATACGCAGGCCAACCCGTTCGAAAGCAGCCTCACGTTCTTTATGGGACTTGGCGTATTGGTGGCGGTGCCAGCGTTCAAAACGGTCACCCATCTGCCGCCTTACATGGGTGTTCTGTTTGGTTTGGGTCTCCTTTGGTTAATGGGCGATTTATTACATCGGCACAAAGAAGATGAGTTCAAGCACCGCCTTACACTGGTGCATGCACTCACCCGCATCGACATGAGTTCGATTGTGTTCTTTTTGGGCATTTTGTTGGCGGTCAGTGCGCTTGAGCATACGCATATTTTGACGATGCTTGCCCAGTGGCTTGACGCAGTTATTGGTCGTTTGGATGTGATTGTGCTCACCCTTGGGATGCTCAGCGCAATTGTCGATAACGTGCCGTTGGTTGCGGCATCCATGGGCATGTATGAGATGGCCCAATTTCCGACCGACCATTTTCTGTGGGAGTTCCTCGCGTACTGCGCTGGTACTGGAGGATCGATTCTTATTATTGGCTCCGCTGCCGGCGTAGCCGCGATGGGCTTAGAAAAGATTAATTTTTTCTGGTACGTCAAAAATATCAGCCCATTGGCAGTGGTTGGGTATCTCCTCGGTGCTGGTGTGTACATTCTCCAGTACGAATGGCTTCATTGAATATCCGAACGGAAGGCCACCGGATCGCTAAACGCAAGTTCATGATCGACTTCGTACCCAACCACATGGCACCCGATCAGCCGTGGGTCGAGACGCACTCAGATCAAGCAGAGTGTTGCTAGTCTTTGGTGCAGTATCCGTCGATCAGTTAGCTTGAACTGGGAAAATGCGGTCGAAGAAAAGATGGTGCAAGCGATAGAGGAGGGCGGTGTCTTCCTCGAGGCCTCGGCCGCGACGACCGGGTCGCCTCCCTGACAGAAGATTTCAAGCTACTTGTCGCATTAGTGGGTTGACTGCGGTTCGTTCTTCGATTGGATTATCTGATTCTTCGCGTTCCTTTTTGTCGGCTTTCTCTGGGTTTAAGTGGACGACCATGACACGGCGCCAGTTGCGGGTTTGACGCTTCCAGCGCAGCGGGTTCTTTAATCGCGCGTCCTCGTACAAGTCGTGGCGTATCGCTAGGAGTGCCGCATCTAGCCCGGCATGGCGTTGCCCTGGGGTGACGAAGCGGATTGCGCTGTGACGATGTTCGTGGTTGTACCACTGCACCAGTGTCGTCACCCACGTGCGCGCAGCCGCGAGGTCTTCGAACGGCCGCAACGGGTATTCAGGGCGGTACTTCAAGGTTTTGAATAGCGACTCCGAATACGGGTTGTCGTTGCTGACGGACGGCCGGCTCAACGAGGGCATGATCCCCAACGTCTGCAGCGTCACCAGCATCACCAGCATCGTGGCACCCTTCATGGGCCCGCCGTTGTCCGAGTGCGAACAGTTCGGGACACCCACTTTTCGAAACAGTCCGGAAAATAATGGGTGTCCTCGATTTTCGATCTTCCGAAGCAAGGTCAGAGAATTGACGCCTAACCAACCAATGGAGCGGACGCTTTCGCGCTGCGCGCTATAGCGCCGCTCATCGGCGCGTTAGGCATCGCGAAAGCTCATCGGAAGGTTATACTTCCGGCAGCGCAGAACCTGAAAGACCGAGACGGACCAACGCCATGGAACTGACTGCTGTTCTCACTCCAGCCGACGAAGGCGGATTCGTCGCGTTAAATCCCGAGACAGGCACAACCACTCAGGGCGAAAGTGTCGAGGAGGCGTTAGAAAACCTTCGAGAGGCCACCGCACTTTATCTTGAAGAATTCCCGCTTTCTGTAAAAGGCCATCCGCTGGTCACAGTGTTCTCCGTCCCGGAGCATGCCTAAGCTTCCGCACGTCTCGGGCACCGAGGCACTGCGAGCGTTCCAACGACTTGGGTTCGAAAAGGTCCGACAGCGTGGAAGCCACGTTGTCGTAAAGCTCGGTAATCGAGGCTGCGTAATCCCGATGCATTCGGAAATCAAAATTGGAACATTGTCTGGGCTGCTCAGGCAGGCAGACGTTTCCGCCGACGAATTCATCGCCGCACTGTAGAACGAACAGTTTGGGACACCCACTTTCCGAAACAGTCCTGGAAATAGTGGGTGTCCTCGATTTTCTCCTTCTCGATTTTCCTAATTGATTTTCCGCCTTGCAGACGCGCCGTCCGAGGATCGATTTCATCGCTGCCGCCCTGCACGCGGCAGCGGACGAGGCCTGTGCAGCGCACGACCCCCGCGGCTGTCCCATCATCAATACGGCCATTAAATTTTCCAGTTGCGACCCGATTCTCGGCATGCTGGTGGACGACCGCGTGCAACAGGTATCGCAGGTCTTAGCCAATGGCCGCCAATCGGCGCCGCACGAGGGCGCAATCGCTCCCAACGTGATGCCGTGATCCGTGGCCGTTACGGGGTGTCCAGCCTGAGCGGTCTGCGGGCAATGGTGAAGGCGGGTGCCACCCACGCGGCGGCCGGGGCGATTGCACAGGCCATACTTCTCGCGCT
>CAIPNE010000686.1 GCA_903866355.1 uncultured Gammaproteobacteria bacterium | reverse complement strand
GGTCAATGCTGGGGATTGCCGGTGCTGCTGTTGTCATCGCCATAGACCTCTTGCGGCTTACCGCGCTGGTTGTTCTACCGGGCGCTGCATTATAGGCTCGAGTGCTTCCCGCAAGGTTGTCAAAAAAGGAGTTGCCCGATGTCTCGCATTCCCCTCGTTGAACCCGATGCCGCACCGCCTGAAATTCAAGCGCTCTACGCGAAAATTAATAGCATGGGTTATCCCATCTTTAATGTGATGAAACTTTTTGCGACTAACCCCAAGGTGTTGTCGGGCTTTGTGCAAATTATGGAAGCCTTATACGAGCAACCGCGCATCGCGCCGCGTTACCGGGAACTGGCTTATCTGCGGGCTTCGCAGATCAATTCCTGTCATTACTGAATCCCCACGCATGTGATGCTCGGTCTGAGTGTCGGCTTGACGAGGGATGAAATGGGAATGATGGACGATGCGAAAAACTGCCCGTCTTTCGACGAAACCGATCGCTTGGTGTTGCGCTATTCAGAAATTCTCACGCGTGAAAACCGCGTAGACGATGCGCTATACGCCGCTTTGGCAGCGCGTTTCAGCCAGGATGAACTGGTAGACCTTGCGTTAACCATTAGTTTTTCAGCGTTGGTCAATCGCATGCATGCCACTTTTCAAACCGAGCTCGACGAGCCCACGCGTAATGCGGTTGGTGATGCGGTGACGTGTAGCCTGCGCAGTTGAGTACGACGTTTTAGCGCTCACCCTCAGCATTTTGGGGGCCGAGCGCGAAAGAGGTGCCGAGCGGCGTAAGGCTGGGTGGGGCGTGCACCGGCGCGCGCGTGCCATTGGGGATTTGAAATTCCACGTTGCCAGAATAAAACCCCAACAAGTGCAGAAATTCGGGGTCGAGCCCCGCCACGGTGCTGGGCCAAAGGGCTGCGTTCCAGTTGATTTGGGGCCGTAGCCAACGCCGCACGTAGTAGCCAAACAGCGCCGCGCGCTGCACGTCCAGCGTTTGGTTATGCCCCGTTTGATGCCACACCCGGCCGTCCATGATCAACAGCGAACCGGCCGGTGCGGTAATCGCCACGCTCGCGTGATCACCGGTGGCATCGGGGCTGTGGCCATGGCGATGCGAACCCGGCACGTAGCGGGTGCCGCCGTTCTCGGGCGTAAAGTCGTCGAGTAGCCACGCCACGTTGCAGGCCAATGCTTGCGCGGGCCACGGTGGTAGCACGTAGCCTTGGTCCGCGTGCAGCTGCATGCGCTGGCTGCCGGGCGCGGTGATGTTGGCGCTGAAGTTGGAGATGAGAAAATCTGCCCCCAATAGATGCTGCACAAACTGCAACGCCGCGGGCCGGCGGATGAGTTCCACAAAAATGGGGTCCAGATTAAACAAATGGAACACCCGCTGGTTGTGGGTGTCGGTATCGAAGGGATAGCCCCGCGTGGGTACGCCATCGGCCTCACTTAACGCCGCTGCCACGAGTAACCGTGCGCGCACGTCGCGCACCGCGGCCGGAGGCAGTACGCCGCTCAGAATGGCCGCGCCGTGGGTGTCTAAATCGAGGAGAGCTTGTCGCGGATCATCGGTCGCTAGCAGGGGCGCGTGCATGGGTTAGGGCCTTGCAAATGGGGGCTGGCTAATCGAGTTGTGTGCCACAGCCCGGGCACTGCCGCTGCGGGGCGCTGTGGTTCGGCACGAAGGCGGCCTGCAGTCCCACTTGGGTGAGACCGCGGCGGCAATGGGGGCAGCGTAGCCCCACAATCAGGGCGAGCAGCGCGCCACAGGTCAACACAAACGAGGCGACCATCAAGGCCAGTGGCAGCGTGGGCATTAACACCGTGGCGACAAAGCACAACCAGCCGCCCCCGGCTAACGTCACCCAACGGCGGCCGGTGCGGGCCAGTTGTGCGCGAATACTCAGCGTGGGTTTAGCCAAGTGCAGGGCCGTCGAGGGTTTCTAAGCGCACGACTTCGCCGAGCGGCCGACGATACAAGCGCGCGGGTTGTTGGCCATCTAAGGCGCGGCCCAACACGACCAACATCACCGGGATGGTGTTGCGGCCCAAGCCCAGCAGCGCGCTGACCTGCACCGCGTCAAAGCCAATCATGGGGCCAGAATCCCAGCCCCGGCCTTTGGCTGCCAGCATCAATGCCATCGCGGCTAACGAACCGGAACGCACGGCTTCTTCGCGCTGCAGGGCGGGCTGGTTGGTATAGGCGTTAGCAATAGTGGGCAGGGATTTTAGGCGCATGGCCTCTGGGGCGTCTGCATAGATTCGCGGTGCGTCGAGGTAGGCGTCCAGACGCCCGCACACCAAAATGGCAGCGGCGGCGTCGACCACCTGCTGCTGCCCAAACGACACAGCGCGCAAGGCGGCTTTGCGGGCGGCGTCGCGCACCACCACAAATTGCCAGTGTTGGAGGTTGAATGAACTGGGCGTTAACAATACGTCATCAAAAATAGCTTTGAGTTCGGCGTCGTCGATCGCGGTGTGCGGCTGGTAATGGCGCACGCTGTGGCGTGCTTGGGCGAGATCATGGAAGTTCATTTTTTCTTTCGGCGCGGACGCGCGTTATTTTCGACCGCGGCGATTGCCTGGTCGTAGGGTTGAATATCTCCACTGGTCATCGCTTCGACCTCAATCTCTACGATGCGCAGCACTTCGCCCAGAAAACTCTCGCGCC
>CAIPNE010000685.1 GCA_903866355.1 uncultured Gammaproteobacteria bacterium | reverse complement strand
TGCGGGGCTACCCGCGCTTGGTCCGCGATTTGGCGCGCGATCTCAGCAAAATCTGCCGGCTGGAAATTCGCGGTGAGGCCACCAAAATCGATCGTGAAATTCTTGAGCGCCTCGATGCACCGCTCAACCACATTGTGCGCAACGCACTGGATCATGGCCTTGAAAGCGGGCCAGAGCGTGCGCGCTGCGGGAAACCCGCCGAGGGTCGGGTGACCCTGGAGGCTTATCACCGAGCGGGGCAGTTGCGGGTAGTGATCAGCGATGATGGCGGTGGCATCGACGTAGAGAGGCTCAGGGCGAAGGTCGTCGAAAAACAACTTGAAACGCCGCAGCGGGCCGCGGATCTGTCGCAAAGCGAGTTGTTTGAGTTTCTATTTTTGCCGAGTTTTTCTACCACCTCACACGTGACCGAGATTTCGGGGCGTGGGGTTGGCTTGGACGCGGTGCGCACGATGGTCCAAGAGGCGCGGGGCTCGGTCACTATTCGCAGCATCGCCGGGCAAGGGACGACTTTTGACATCGAATTGCCGGTGACGCGCTCGGTGTCCCGTGCGCTGTTAGTCAAGATTGGCGGCGACAAATATGCCATTCCCATTGCGCGCATCGAACGCGTTCTCGAGGTTCCCAGCAAATCACTGCATACCGTTGAAGGACGGCCGTACTTTGGCTTTGAAGGCCTCGATATTGCGCTGGTTCCTGCCGCAGAAGTGCTAGAACTAGGTGACCCAGACTGGCGGGCCGAGACCTTGTCGGTGGTGGTGATTCGCGACACTGGGCGCGTGTACGGGCTGGTGGTAGAGAGCTTTGCCGGCGAGCGCGATTTGGTGGTACGCCCGCTGGATGCGCGGCTTGGGCATTTGCCGGATGTCGCCGCGGTGGCCACGGATGAAGCCGGCGGCGTGGTCCTTATTTTGGACGTGGAGGAAGTGGTGCGCGGCATCGACGCACTGATTAGCGGTGGTGGTTTGCGACGGCCTTCCACGCAGGGTAAGGAAGCCAGTGAGCGCTTGGTTAAGCGCATTCTGGTGGTGGATGATTCTTTGACGGTTCGTCAGGCCGAGCGCCAATTGCTCGAAAGCAATGGTTATACCGTCGATGTCGCAGTGGACGGGATGGAAGGTTGGAGCGCGGTGCGCCTGAAAGATTACACGTTGGTCGTGACTGACGTGGATATGCCGCGCATGAATGGCATCGAGTTGGTGCGCAAAATTCGCGGGGAGGCACGTCTGCAGAACCTCCCGGTGGTCATCGTGTCTTACAAAGATCGAGCGGAAGATCGTCTGCAGGGTCTGGAAGCCGGGGCCAACCATTACCTCGCCAAAGGGGGCTTTCGCGACACTGCCTTGCTGGAGGTGGTGGTGGATCTGATTGGGCCGGCCCGAGAAGAGCCGGCGCGCTGAAGTCCTAGCGTCGAACGGCATCGCCCCTTCTAATGTTGGATTACCCTGCGCGCATCCACCACACCTTGGGCCCGTTGATCCCCCTCGGCAGCCCGCTCGCGCGTTTCGATTTTCCCAATTATACGAATGTCGGCGATAGTGCCATTTGGTTAGGCGAGTCTGCCTACTTGGAAGCTCGCCACCGCGCCTCACCATTGTGCTGGGTGTCGGATATCGACTACGCGCGTCGCTACCCACCCACCCTGCCCGCAGGTTGCGTTGTCCTCATCGCCGGGGGCGGCAACTTCGGTGACCTCTGGCCGGCTCATCAAGCCCATCGCGAATGGCTGGTCGGTCAATATCCCCGGCACCGCATTATCCAGTTGCCCCAGTCGATCTATTTCGCAGATGCCGTCGCGCAGGAACGCAGCGGCAAGATTCTAGCCGCCCATCCAGATTTCCATTTGGTCGTGCGCGATCAGCCCAGCCTCGCCATCGCGCAGCGCCTGCTGGCTGAGCGGGCGTACCTGTGTCCAGACATGGCCCTGCACCTCAAGCCTTATCCCAGACCGGTGGTACCGCAGCACGACATGCTCGCGCTACTGCGCACGGACAAAGAGGCGCTGTCAAAAGCCACGCTGGGGGCACCGCCGGCCAATCTGCACTGTGTTGACTGGGTTACTGAACCGCGCACTTGGGCCGCCCGCATCGATACGCAACTCGCGCGAGCACAGGGTAAATATCCTCGGCACATGCCGAGTTTGCAGGACCTTCGTTGCCGGCTTTTCAACACCCTCGCGCATCAACGTTGGCGCCGAGGTAGTGCGCTCTTGGCCAGCGCTAGGGTCGTTATCACTGACCGGCTACATGCCCATGTGCTGTGTACGCTCATGAATATTCCGCATGTGGTGTTGGATAACAGCTACCAGAAAATTGCCAATCTCAGGCAAGCTTGGGGCACCGGCACCGGACTTTGCGAACAGGCAGAGTCCTTGGCGGTTGCCCTAGAGAAGGCGGAAATGCTGTTGCACGCCGCGCCCAGTCAGCTCCATCACGAACCG
>CAIPNE010000684.1 GCA_903866355.1 uncultured Gammaproteobacteria bacterium | reverse complement strand
CGGCTTTCGGCGCGGCTTTCGGCGCGGCTTTCGGCGCGGCTTTCGGCGCGGCTTGCGGCGCGGCTTGCGGCGCGGCGGCGGGTACGACGAGGGCCGGCGCTTGCGGCTCGGGTGTCACGACGACGGTCACGGCGTGGGCCGGACCCCAGTTCAATAGCAGGAGCAGCCAGCAGGCGTGCCGCGCCACGGTGCGCGCCCTCATACGGGTACCAAGGTGCTGGTCAGTGCGCTGAGATCCGGGGCGCTGTCCAAATCCATCACGGCCTCGGCCAGCGCAGCCACGCGCTCGGCGGGCAATGCTCGGCGCGCGTTGTCCTGAAACTTCATTAACACTTCTGCGTGACTCATCGGGTTCTCGGGGTGACCCCGATTGAGGTCTTGGCGAAGTTCTACCTGACGCCCGTCACGCAGATGAATAATCACCGCCCCACTGTAGCTATGCGGGTAGCGAGAGTGGGCGTCTACTTCCCAGTCCACTTTGTCTGCCAGCGCCAAGATGGTGGCGTCTTGGCGTGCGTCGGCATCCAGTTCGGCCAGCGTAAAGCGGCCGTTGCACAGGGTGGCGGCGAGCGCGTAGTACAGGCTGAACTGCGCGTCATAGAAGTTGCGGGGCCGCCGTTTGGAGAGCACGGGCTCGCACACGATAGGTGCCTCGTCCGGGTGAATCAGCGCCTGGATGCGCACAATGTTGTCTGGCGTGCAGTCGAGGCGCGCGCGCGCCAAGAGTGCGCAGTCGATGAATGCATGCAGAAAATGGCAGGCGGGATAGGGCTTGAAGGCGTTATCGAACACCGCCCAACTGCTGCCAAGATGGGTCTGCACAGCGGATAAGTCGCAGGTTTCCGACGCTTCCATCAACAAGTTAAACAGACCAAAACGACCATCGAATGGTTGTGATGGGCCCTCAAAGCCCGCCTTCCCTAGGGCCGCCGCCGTAAACCCCGATACCGCCGCCCAGCCCGGATGCAGGCGCTTGGTCCACGCCCCATCGTGCAGAAATTCTAGATTGCCACTCGCCATGCTCAGGGTAATACCCAACGCATCGGTGATCCCGCTGGCCGATGCCCCCAGCAGACGACCGGCCGCCGCGGCGCAGCCAAACGCGCCGATGATGCCGGTGGGATGCCAGCCGCGCTTTTGCAGGGTGCCGTGCGCCACGCCGCCCAGGCGGGCATCGATTTCCAGCGCGACTAAATAGGCGGTGAGCACCGCCATACCGCTCGCGCCGTGGCGTTGTCCCACACCCAGCACCAAGGGCACGGCGCTGGCCGAGCAATGCACCACGCTGGCGGCGTGGGTATCGTCGAAATCTAAGCCGTGAATCAGTACCCCGTTGAGCAGCATGGCGTCGCGCAGTGCATAACGCTGGGTTAGGCCAATGACCACACTGTTGCCGGGCTCATCTAAGTCGGCCAAGGCGCGTGCCGTCACACGGGCAAAATCGAAGGTGGAGGCGGCCAGCCCAATACCCAGTGCATCTAGCAGGTGCAACTTGGCGCGTGCAAAGGCCTCCGCCGGCACGTCCGCGGGGGTGAGCCCGGCGGCGAAAGCGGCGAGTGCGTACGAGAGTGACGACGACGGCGTATGGGACATGCGTTAAGGGCGGTGCGTGAGCGACTCTTAGGGGCTTGGGGCCACCCGCGCAGACGCTGTATTCTCCATGGGGCTTGACGACCTGCGGCCATTACACGGGGCTGGTTCGGCAGCGTCAAGCGCGATCGCGCCTAGCCTCTCGCCAGGGTGCCCGTTTAACCTCAGAAAACCAGTGGACCGTATGCGCCTGCGTCTTTTCATCTGTCTGATTTTTTGGCCCGCTGCGGCATCTGCCTGGAGTGTTCTCGATAGCTGGGCGGATGTCGTCCTCACGCAGATACGCGCCCGCCAGCCGCTGCCGATTCTGACCACGCTAGACCCTGCTTTGACGATCGAGGACGCCTACAGCATTCAGCGCACCGTGGTGCGCGAACTCACCCTGAAGACGCCGCCGGCCGGCTTTCGTGCCGACCTCACGACGCCCATGGGTCGCGCCAGGCTCCACAGTGACCGGGCGATCACGCTGGCTATCCTCAAAGACCAATGGCTTAACAACGGGGCCACTATCCTCCGACCGGCAAGCAGCAAGCTGCGGGTTGCACCAGCGCTGGCTTTTACGCTGGGTCAGCCGGTACGGCGTCAACTGTTGCGGGTGAGCGACGCGTGGGCCTATATCCGTGACGTCAGGCCCGCGGTGCTATTGCTCGACGACACCGCTGATGGCCCCGGACGGCTGCAACTGCAGGACTTGGTGGCGGCTAACGGTGGGTTGGCGCGGGTGGTGGTGGGTTCGCCCTTTGCGCGGGCGGACCCGCAAAGCGTTGACGCCATTTTCTTAGAGATGCTGCGCGCAGGCGTGGTCGTTGACCGGGCCAAGGCCACTAATGTCATGGGCGGGCAGTACGCGGCGGTACGCTGGTTGCTCAACGACCTCCTGGTACGGGGCTGGACTTCGCAAGCGGGCCAACTGCTGGTGACCGGTCCGCTCAGCGAGCCGGTGCCGGCCCAGGTGGGGTCGTGGCTGGTGGATTATCGGGATCAGGGCAAGCTGGAATTCACCATTGGCGACAGCCCTCGAGGTGCGCCCAATCCCCTCAGATAAGGCCGCTCCACGCCTCATAGGCATACAGCACGACCACCCCGAGACCGCAGCCAAACAGCACATAGCCGCCATTCCAGCGCAATAGGTCCAGGGTGCGCAGACCGAAGCGATTTTGAAAGACAAAGCTGGTACCTGAAAAGGGCGACGCCACCAAGCCCAAGCCCCACACCAGCACAAACACAATGCCCAATAAGTTGCCGTTGAGCGCCTTGAATGACCACAGGCTAGCCAGCACCGCGACGCTGGCCACGGGATGCACGCCGATAATCGCCAAGGCCGTCAGCGTGGCCATGAGCAGGGCGGCACCGCCCGCATGCAGCGTACTGGGCGCGAGTTGGAGGTGGCTGTGTTTGACGGCCACAGCGATGCCCGCACTCATCACGCTGACGCCCAGAAACATGGCGATTTCTCCCGCCATGCCCGGCAGGCGCTCGGTCACGTGGCGGTACAGCTCGGCGGCCGCGGTGCGTGGCCGCTGGAGCACCAGCACCACCAACACCACGCCCAGCGCCGCCCCCTCGATGAGGGTCAGTACCGGGAGGGCCGGCAGGCATTGGTGTCCACCGAGGACCAATCCGCTGAGCAGCGCGGGGACCCACAGCGCGCCGGCACGCAGTGGATAACCCACGAAATGGGTAGCGTCTGGCGCGCGCGATAAAGACCAGGCGGAGCAGGCCATCAGGGTGGTGGAGGCGAGCAAGCCAACCCCGGCGACAACCGCAAACTGTGCGTTGGGCACGAAGTCCAGAATCACCGCCATCGCGATAAAAAACGGCGACCACATGGAGGCAGCCACAAAGGCCCGGCTAATGACCCGCGCTTGGAGCGGTGTGAGTCGGCCGTTGTGGGCAATGCGCTCGCCAATGAGTACGGGCGCCGAGATATTGATCACCGCCCCAAACAAGTGGGTGGCGGCGAGTGTTTGCCACACCGCCCGGGGGCCCCGTGGCAGCGGCTGATCATCGGTTGTGGTGCGGGTCACGAGCTGCATGAAAGTGACGGCGCCGAGCATGGCCAGCAGCGGGTGGTTGCCCGCGCGTACCGCCGGCCACCACGACCAGTCACCCTGACTTGCCGCAAACCCAATGCCGGCGAGCCCAATGCCGCCCATACAAGCCGCCTGTCCCATCTGGAATCGGGTGAGCTTGTGGACGAGCACTAAACCCGCCAGCCACGCGCAGGCACCCGGCAACCAAGCTGGGGTATGTAGCAGGCCAGCACCGCTGGCCAAAGACGATAACAGCATGACCGCGAGGGTCAGTCCGGCCACCGTCGTCGGTTTGGGCGGCTTCAGCGTAGACCTTTGTCCCGCACGATGGTGGCCGCGATTTCTTCGATAGAGACGGTGGTGGTATCGAGAAATTGGATGTTTTCGGCCTTAAATAAGGCCTCGGCTTTGGAAACCTCCGCCCGGCACTGGCCAATGGTCGAGTAAATGCCATGCGGGCGGCGTTCGTGCCGAATGCGGCTGAGCTGTTCGGGCACGATCGTCAGCGCGTAGAGTTTGTTACGACAGGCTGCCAGCACGGCGGGCAGGCCACCTTTTTCGAAGTCGTCGTCGGTGAGCGGGTAATTAGACGCTTTGAGCGAGTAATGCATCGCCAAATACAAGCAGGTAGGGGTTTTGCCGCAACGGGACACGCCCACCAACACGATGTCGGATAAATTGAGGTCGCGCACGCTGATGCCGTCATCGTGGGCCAGGGTGAAATTAAGCGCGTGGAGGCGCCGCTCGTAGCTGGTGATGTCGCGGATGCCATGCATGCGTCCGGCGGTGTGGGAGGATTCTTGCCCTAGCGCGTCTTCGAGCGGCTCGATAAAAGTCCCAAATAAATCGAAGACGTGCTCGCTGGCCGAGCCGATAAAATATTGGGTAGTCGGATCGGTCAGGGTGCTGAAGACCACTGGCGAGACCCCATCCTCGGCCTTGGCCGCACGAATGATGTCGGCCGCGTTTTGGGCGGCAACCTGATTGGTGACGAAGGGCAGGGTGCGGGTGACGAAGGCCAGATCCGGGAACTGCGTGAGCAGCGTTTGGCCCAGCATTTCGACAGTAATACCGGTCCGGTCGGAGACGAAAAATACCCGCCGCGGCATTTGTTTCAAATCGTTGATAAGCCATTCTCCTTGAGTCGGTTACACTGCGTGGCATCACCCTGAGTCCACGCGGGACAGCCTAAGCGTAAGCCTGCCTAAGAGTAAGCCTGAATGACTGATTATATAGTTGCCCTTGATTGCATCGGAATCGACGACATCGACCGCGTGGGTGGCAAAAATGCTTCTCTAGGCGAAATGATCTGTCACTTGAGCGCGGCTCACGTCCGGGTGCCCGGCGGGTTTGCCACCACCGCCGATGCTTTTCGTGAGTTCCTCGCGCAAGGACAGTTGGCCGAACGTATTGAGCAACGCCTAACGGCGCTGGATACCACGGACGTCGCCGCGCTGACCGCGGCGGGGCGCGAGATTCGTGGCTGGGTGCTCGACACGCCGCTGCCCGCGCCGTTAATCGCCGCGTTAGCACAGGCCTATGCCACGATGGCGGCCGCCGCACCGGCGGGGTTTTCCGTTGCCGTGCGCTCCTCAGCGACTGCCGAGGATCTGCCTCACGCCTCTTTTGCCGGACAGCAAGAAACCTACCTCAATGTCACCGGGCTGGCCGACATCCAGCGTCGCATCAAAGATGTGTTTGCTTCGCTGTTCAACGATAGGGCCATTTCTTACCGCGTCCATCATGGGTTTGAACACGCCAAAGTGGCGCTGTCGGCCGGCATTCAGCGCATGGTACGCAGCGACCTAGGCGCCAGTGGCGTCATTTTTACGCTGGATACGGAATCGGGTTTTCCTGACGTTGTTTTTATCACCTCCAGCTATGGTCTGGGCGAGCTGGTGGTGCAGGGCGCGGTGAATCCCGATGAGTTCTACGTCTATAAAAAATCCTTGGCCGAGGGGCGTCCCGCCATCCTGCGGCGTAATTTGGGCAGCAAGCATCTGCGCATGGGCTATGCCGCCGACCTGACGAGCGACCATGGCGTAGAGACCTGTGAAGTGCCCGAAGCCGAGCGGCGTCGCTTTTCTATCAGCGATGCAGACATCGAGGAACTCGCCCGGCTGGCCGTTGCCATTGAAGTCCATTACGGCCGACCCATGGACATCGAATGGGCGAAAGATGGTCTGGACGGCAAGTTGTATGTGGTGCAGGCGCGCCCAGAAACCGTCCAGAGCCGCAACGGGCAGGTTATCGAACGCTACGAATTGGCGAGCCGGGGCGAGGTGATTATTGAAGGTCGCAGTATTGGCCAGCGCGTCGGCAGCGGGGTGGCCTGCATCATTAATGATGTGAGTGACATGGCGAAACTGCGCCCGGGTGACGTGCTGGTGACGGACATGACCGATCCCGACTGGGAGCCGGTGATGAAACGCGCATCCGCTATTGTCACCAATCGTGGCGGACGTACTTGCCACGCGGCGATTATCGCCCGCGAGTTAGGCGTGCCAGCGGTGGTGGGTTGCGGCGACGCGACCAGGGCCATTCTGGATGGCCAGCCGGTGACGGTATCCTGTGCGGAAGGCGATACTGGCTACATTTATGCCGGCCTTATTCCGTTTGAGCGCCGCGAAATTCGCTTGGACGCGATGCCCGATCTGCCGGTAAAAATCATGATGAACGTGGGCAATCCGGACCGTGCCTTTGCGTTTTCCAGATTGCCTCACCGCGGCGTGGGGCTGGCCCGGCTGGAATTCATCATCAACAGAATGATTGGTATCCACCCCCGTGCGCTGGTGGATTATGCCGAGCTGACCCCCGCTTTACGGGAAGTCATCGACCCCCTCATTGCCGCCTATCCCAGCCCGCGAGAATTTTTTGTCGCCCGGCTGATGGAAGGCATCGCCACCATTGCGGCGGCGTTTAATCCGCAGCCCGTCATCGTGAGGCTGTCAGATTTCAAATCCAACGAATACGCTAACCTCATCGCCGGCAGCGTTTATGAACCCGCCGAAGAAAACCCCATGCTGGGATTCCGCGGCGCGTCGCGCTATATCGCGGAGAAGTTTCGGCCGTGTTTCGAAATGGAATGCGAGGCCTTGAAGCGCGTACGCGACGAAATGGGTCTTACCAACGTCGAAGTCATGGTGCCCTTTGTGCGCACGCCAGACGAAGCGCGTCAGGTCGTGGACTTACTCGCTAACTGCGGCCTGCGGCGGGGGGAGAACGGCTTACGGTTGATCATGATGTGTGAACTGCCCTCTAACGCGCTGCTGGCAGAAAGTTTTCTAACCTATTTCGATGGGTTTTCGATTGGTTCTAACGATCTCACCCAGCTCACTTTAGGCCTAGACCGCGATTCCGGTTTGGTCGCGCACCTGTTTGATGAGCGCGATCCGGCGGTGAAGGCGCTCATGGAGCGGGCCATTTCCGCGTGTCGTGCGGCCGGCAAATATATTGGCATTTGCGGGCAGGGTCCTTCGGACCACGCTGATCTTGCGGCTTGGTTGCTTGAGCGTGGCATTGAGAGTATTTCGCTCAATCCGGACACCGTGGTTGCGACGTGGATTAGTTTGGCGCAAAGCCACGGTTAAAGTCGCCTGCGGGGGCGCTACAACAAGCGGAGCTGTTCTTCGAGCATGCGCTGCTCACGTGGCGCCAAATTGGGATAGGTCAGGCGCGTCTCCACCAAGCTGCGTGGCACTAGACCGTGGGCAATCAAGCGGCGCTTTTCCTCGGGCAGAATGGCATCGCGAAAAAAAATATCACCCACCGGAATAATCCGGTTTTCTACGATCAGGGTGACCTCGCTCAACAATGCGCGAAAGCCGCTGTCTGTTTGCTGCAGACGCCCCTCCACAAACGCGGGGTGCGCCAGACCGCTGCCATAAAGGGCACGCATTTCTTTTTTGTAACGCTCGATCACCAACGGATTAACAGTGGTCTCGATGGTCGCCTCGATGGTCTCCAAGCGCTTTGGCAATAAGTGCTGCAAGTCGGCTTCTAGCGCGGGACTCGTGGCGATATGGGTATACAGCGCCAAAATATTTTTGATGCCCAGACGCTCATAAACATCGTGGGTGAAATAGCGGTTACGCATCTCCACCAACGCCGCATGGCTCTCAAACCCCAACAGGTTGATGACGTCTGGTAGTTCGTGAATGTTGGCGTTAAAGCCGACAGCACAAGCCAGTTGGCCTAGCGACAAATGGAGCAAGCGGGCCATCTCGCGGGTGCCCCGATCCCCTCCTTCGCGATTGCGTAGCGTGTTTGCCCGATAGACCACCTGCAGTAAGTCGTCAGTGGGTGCCTTTAGAATTTCATCAAAAGTGGCCATCCTAGGTGAGTTGCGCAGCCGGCTTGCGCTCAGCGACGCTGGACGAGTTCACAGGCCAGTGCGAAAACTTCGGGCGCATCAAATACCCGGTCGTTGGCTTCGAACAATTGCGCCACACAGGTGCGCTGGAGTTCAAGCTTCAGCCCCCCAAAACCTAGCGCGCCGTAGCAGCGTTTGCCGTGGCGCAGGGTTCCTCGGTCTTGGATCTTGATGCCGCTGATGCCCAGTGGCGGGGTGGCGTTGGCATCTAGGACAACTTCTAGCGTGGGGTGGTCCGCCCACAACGCGAGCGGCAGCAGTTCAAGGCCGGCGGCCCCGGTGGTTATCACGATTTGCGCTTCGGCCAGACAGGCCGCCGTGGTGGTAGGGTCGCTCGCTTCGGCGGGCTGTAGGGCGAGGTCAAAGCGCGCATTCATCGCCTGACAGGCGGCGCTAGCCCGGGCTAACGAGCGCGATGTCATCACCACCTGGGCCCCCGCCTTGGCGAGCATGACGGCCGCCCGTTGCCCCACCGGACCCGTGCCCGCCAAAATCACCGCGCGTTTCCCCAGCAGTGGCACCTCGGCCCCCAACTGCGCAATAGCCGCCGCAGCCGTGGTGTTACTGCCGTTGCTATCGAGCATCACCGAAACCCGGAAATTTTCAAAGAACTGCCGGCGCACGGCGGCAAAGACCCCTCGCCGGCGGCCATATCGCTGCCGGTCACAAACAGGGCGCTGAAATGTTTGGCGGCCGGTGGCCGTGTGAACACCACCCCTTCGACTAAGCGCGCCACTGCTGCGGGTGTGATACCCCCTAGCGGCGTGACGTGGTCGACCCCCGCGTCGTAGGCGACCACGGTGTCGAAGGTATTGGGGATGGCGTCGGTATCGAGTTGGAACAGCAGTTTTTTCATGGCAGGTGCGCAGGCGTCGTCTAGATTCACAGTAGCCCAGACACTAACCGCAGCGCCGTTGTGCCACAAGCACGCCGCGCAGCGTGGTGTAGGTGGGTCGCAAATCCTGCTCGTATACTGGCGCCCCCTATTCCCCCTGGATGACGCCTGATGATCAAACAGCTATCGCTAGAAGAATTCCTCGCCCAATTGGCGAGTCGGTCGTCCACGCCGGGCGGTGGTAGTGCGGCGGCCCTGATGGGGGCGATGGGCGCGGCTTTGGTGGCGATGGTCTGCAATCTCACCGTGGGGAAATCCACCGACCCGGCGCTCGAGGCCGAACTGGCAGCCCTGCTTGGCGCGGCGCAGGAAACCCGTGCCGGCTTGACCGCCGCGATCGCCCAAGACATTACCGCTTTTGATGCCGTGATGGCGGCCTATGGTTTGCCGAAGGCTACGCCGGCAGAAAAAACCACCCGGACCGCCGCCATTCAGCTCGCCCTGCGGCGCGCCACGGAGGTGCCCATGGACTGCGCACGGTTGGCCGCACAGGTCATTGAATTATCGGGACGGGCCGCCGCCCACGGCAATTTGAATGTCATTAGCGATGCTGGGGTGGCGGTGATGGCGGCCTACGCGAGCCTTAAGAGTGCTGCGCTGAACGTGTACATCAACACCGGTGTGCTCCACGACGCGGCGTTCGTTGCGGCGAGCCTGAGCGAGCTTGAGCAGTTGCTAGAAACCGCCGAGGCCGCGGTGGTGGCGATTTACGCCGCGGTGCGCGCGAAGCTCTAAGGCCTGTTTTCGGCAGGGGCGGTGATAATTCGCATGGAGAAGTCGATGGCGTGCAGGTGTTTGGTCAGGCTGCCAACCGAGACAAAATCGACGCCCGTGGCGCCGATGGCCGGCAAATCTTCCAAGTCAAAGCCGCCGGACGCTTCCAGCTTGACGCGCCCCGCCGTCAGGATCACGGCGGCGCGTAGCTGGTCTGGCGTAAAGTTATCGAGCAACAACATGTCGGCGCCAGCGCCGATGGCCTCGTCAATCTGGTCCATGCGCTCTACCTCCACTTCGATGGGCAGTGTGAGACGGGCGGCCCGCAGCGCCGCGATGGCCGCGGTGATGGAACCGGCGGCGGCGATGTGATTCTCTTTCACCAACACCCCATCGTAGAGGCCCGCACGGTGATTAAAACCACCCCCGCAGCGCACGGCGTACTTTTGGGCGCGGCGCAGTCCGGGGATGGTTTTGCGCGTATCCAATAGCCGGGTGTGTGTCCCGGCAAGCGCTTGCACGTAACGCTGGGTTACGGTGGCGGTGCCGGAGAGTGTTTGCAGGAAATTGAGGGCCGCCCGCTCGCCGGTCACGATGCTGCGCGCCGCCCCGAGAATCTCACACACCCGCTGCTGGGGCGCGAGTGGCTCGCCGTCATCGGCATGCCATTGCAGTTGGATGGTGGGATCCAGCACCCGGTACACTTCATCCACCCAACGGCGACCACACAACACTGCCGGCTCGCGCGTGATGATCAGCGCTGTGGCGTGGCGGTCGGCGGGGACGAGCAGGGCGGTGGCGTCGCCGCTGCCGAGGTCTTCAGCCAGCGCGGTGGCGACGGTCGCCTGGAGGTCGGCAAAAAAATCGATGTGGGTGGCGCTGCGGTCGAAAGACGAAGACACGTGGGTAGAACCTGAAGGCAATCTGGGGTGCGTAGCCTACCCGCTGGCGGGTATCGGGTTCAAACCTTGGGTGTTAAGGTTCTGCCCCCAGCCTCGTCCTAGGCTCGCCTGTGAAGGTCATTCATGCTGAGTTCTCCTGTTGATAGGGCCGCCGTTGCGGCGGAATCGGTCAAACCCTCGCGGGCAATTGCCACGCTCATAGAAGATGTGCGGGCGGGCTTGCTCCATGCCCCGCGCGAACTGCCGCCCAAATATTTTTATGACACGCACGGCTCTAGCCTATTTGAAGCCATCTGCCTCACGCCCGAGTACTACCCCACCCGGGCCGAACGCGCGCTCATCGCCCAACACGCCCACGAACTCATTGGGATCGCGCAACCACTGTCCATTGTCGAGTTTGGGAGTGGGGTGGCCTCAAAATTGGGACCGCTGTTCAAGGCCTGCGAGGCCCACGCACTCCCGGCCAGCTACTACCCCTTTGATGTCTGCGAATCCGTGCTGCTCGCCACAGGTGAGCTACTACGTGAACAATTTCCATGGCTGGCGGTGCGCCCCTTGCTGGGGGATTTTACCGCTGGGCTGGCCAATTTGCCGCCTATTCACGGGCGCAAACTGCTGATGTTTTTGGGTGGTACCTTGGGTAATTTCGACCAGCCCGCCGCCATTGCCCTGCTCGCCGAGATGCGCACCCTGATGCGCCCCGACGATTTTTTACTGTTGGGTGCCGACCGCATCAAAGATCCCCTGACCCTGCACGCCGCTTATAACGATGCCGCCGGCCTGACCGCGCAGTTCAATCTCAACTTGCTCTCGGTACTCAATGCCGGGGTCGGCGCTGACTTTGTCGCTGATAACTTTGCGCATCGAGCTTTCTATAACGCCGAGGCGCAACGCATTGAAATGCACTTGGAGAGCCTGGTGGCGCAGCGCGTGGCACTCCCGGCGCTGGGTGAGTCGATCAATTTTGCCGCCGGCGAAACCATCCGCACAGAGATTAGTCGCAAGTTTTCGCCGGCCTCCCTCAGCGCCTTACTGGCCGCTGCAGGATTACGGCTGGACCGCCATTTCAGCGGGGTCGACGAGTCCTTCTCCTTGGTCTTGGCGAGACGTGACGATGCCTGAGACCGTGGCGCCCAACGCGTACCCGCCGCTACAACTCACGGCGGGTTGGTGTACACCCAGCCGCCATTGCCCTTCGCCCAACCACGATGCCCGCCCATCGGATGTACTCATCGATTTATTGGTGATACATGCCATTAGCCTGCCGGCCGGTCATTACGGCGGCCCGCATATCACCGACTTATTTTTGAATGAATTGGAATGCTCGGCCCATCCGAGCTTTGAGAGCCTGCGTGGGCTGCGCGTCTCGGCGCATTTTCTCGTGCGTCGCGACGGCGAGATTATCCAGTTCGTCGCCACGGATCGGCGCGCCTGGCATGCCGGCGTATCCATTTTTGAGGGGCGCCCCGCCTGCAACGATTTTTCTATTGGTATCGAGCTTGAAGGCAGTGATGAGGATATTTTTACCGCTGCGCAGTACCACCAGTTAGTCCGCTTGACGCGGCTGTTGCAGGGGACTTACCCGGCGCTCACGCCGGCGCGCATCGCCGGCCATTCGGCGCTTGCCCCGGGGCGCAAAACCGACCCCGGGCCGCACTTCGACTGGGCGCGTTTACACGCTGGGCTCAGCGCTGATAACCCCCTCGGGATGCACAAACTCCGTGGTGCTGAGTAGCCGATAGGCGCCGTCTTCCACCCACAGCACAGTACCGGTGTGGTACCAGTCGCCCAGCACATAACGCAGCCTAGGCTGGCCATCGGGGAAACTCAGCGTATGCACGGCCGGGCGGTGGGTATGACCATGGATGAGGATGGTGGCACCCTGTGCCAGCATTACTTGCTGCACTTCGTCTTCATCGACATCCATGATGTCGTCATTTTTTTCCAGCATCGAGGCCTGCGTGCCCTCGCGCATTTGGGCCGCGATTTGGCGGCGTTGCGCCAGCGGTGCACCCAGAAATTTTTGTTGATTCTGGGGGTCGCGTACGTAGCCGCGAAACGCCTGATATTTTAGATCCCGCGTGCAGAGTAAATCGCCGTGCGTGAGCAAGACGCTTTGGCCATGGAGCTGCACCGTGAGGTAGTCGGGTAGGAGCGTCGCGCCAGTTTCCTCGCAAAAACGCTCACCAAACAAAAAGTCGCGGTTGCCAAGCGAGACCTTGAGCACCCCACCCGCCGCCGAGTATTCGGCGAGCGCCTCCACCACGGCGCGCATAGTGGGCGCGTCGTCGTCGTCGCCTAGCCAGAACTCCACGAGGTCACCCAGAATATAAACCTCGGCACCCAGTGCGGCCGCACGGGCCAGCACGTCGCGAAACATCGCGATTTGCGCTGGCCGCTCCACACTCAGGTGGGCGTCGGATAAAAACAGCGTAGGCCGCACCACCGTCCGCCTTACTCTACGTTCGCGGCAATGATCTCGACGCTCTCCACAGGCACATCGGTCATACCGCCGCTGCGGCCGGTAGCCACGCCCTTGATCGCATCGACAACGTCCATTCCCTCTACCACCTTGCCAAACACGCAATAACCCCAGCCCGGACCTGACTGGTCGCGGTGATTGAGGAAGTCATTGTTTTTGACGTTGATAAAAAATTGCGCTGTGGCGGAATGGGGGTCGTTGGTACGCGCCATCGCCAGCGTTCCAAGGTCGTTTTTAAGGCCATTAGTGGCTTCGTTGGCCACTGGTGCGCGGGTGGCTTTCTGTTTCATGGCTTTATCCATGCCGCCGCCCTGGATCATGAAGCCATCGATCACGCGATGAAAAATGGTGCCGGCATAGAAGCCGTCGTTCACGTACTGGAGAAAACTGGCGACGGTGGCGGGTGCCAGCTCGTCGAACAGTTCAATGGCGATCTGGCCGTGGGTGGTTTCGAGACGAACGCGGGTGCCGGGCATGGGGGGTCCTTTCGCTAGCAAGTTATGAGGTTGGTGGGCGGAACGCTTGCGATCTCGCCCACGGGGCGGAATGGTGCTGGAGGTCGGCGTCGCCCGCAAGCACAAGTGCGTGTCGCGCGCGTTGATTCCCGCGGCAGTGCTGCGTATCATCGGCCACCTTTCGCGGCGGAACTGGCCGTCTTACGAAGAATTCGGGGCATAGCGCAGTCTGGTAGCGCACCTGCTTTGGGAGCAGGGGGTCGGGGGTTCGAATCCCTCTGCCCCGACCACCCAACAACCGTAATTTTTAGGGTTTCGAATGCGCCTGTAGCTCATCCGGATAGAGCATCGGCCTTCTAAGCCGAGGGTAGCAGGTTCGAGTCCTGCCAGGCGCGCCACTGTTCGCTTGGCAAAGAGCGCGCTGATGCGGGTGTAAGGTTGGCGGAAGATAACCAGCAGGATCGATGGCGGGCGTAGCTCAGTTGGTAGAGCGCAGGTTTGTGGTACCTGATGTCGTGGGTTCGAACCCCATCGCTCGCCCCATTTATCCTTAGGTTGTAGGCATTTCTCGGGGCCATTAGCTCAATTGGTAGAGCAGCTGACTCTTAATCAGTAGGTTGAAGGTTCGAGTCCCTCATGGCCCACCATCTATCGCCGCCTTGCGGTGTTTGTAGCACTGCGCGCGTCAGGCCGCAGGCCGGCCGGATATTCAGCCCTCGTACGTCGCCGTTAACACACGGTGCGTGCGTGCCAAGCAGATCGTCTTCGCCTAGCGACAACGCGACCGGCGTGGGGCCGACGATGCCATCACGCCGCGTTGTGGTGGGCCCGCGATTGAGCCGGATCAACCAAAATTAAACCGTTAATCGCAATATGAGTGCAGCCTACCTTTGCAGGCGACAGAGGTTTGCCACGGGATGATGCTATGACCGCAAACGCAGCGCTTTTTAGCGGCCCAAACATCCTCGTGGTCTTAGTCACCGGGTTCACGGTGCTCGCCTGCGTCTTGCTGCATTACGAAGTGTTTTCTTGGCTGAGTCGCGCCTTGATAAGGATGCATTCCGGCATTCGCCGACGCCGGATCTTGTTGCTTATCTTTGGCCTTTTGGCGCTCCACGTGATGGAAATCTGGATTTTCGGCGTCGGCTATTTTGTTTTATTAGGCGATCCAACCGTCAGCCAAATCCATGGATCAGGGGGCAGCCTGCTCGATATGGTCTATTTTTCGGCGGTGGTCTATACCACCCTCGGTCTGGGTGACCTCGTTCCCGAAGGCGCCATCCGCTTCCTGACGGGCACCGAGGCCTTGACTGGCTTCGTGCTGATCACGTGGTCGGCATCGTTCACTTTCCTCGAAATGCAGCGCTTCTGGAAATCCGACTAGCGCCAATGGCAGCGAAGTCCAGGCGGCTTTCGCCCCAATAAAATCGCCAAACTAGCCAGCACGACGGCACCCTAACGGGCTGGCAACCTCGCTGTTTCAAGCCTAACGCCTTCGCCCCGTCCCGACCTTAGGCGCGCCAAGCTATGGCGTTTTTTTGCCCCACCGCGCGACCTATTGCTGGCTTGATAGCGCATGGGTGCCGCTTGCGCAGGGGCGGTAAAAAAAACCATGAGGCCGCCGGGGACGAGATGCTGAGACTTGATGAGGATCAAATTAGCGCGCCGCTGAGCGCCTAGAGTAGCGGCTCATTGCAAATTTGATCATTAACAAAGGAGTCACCCATGGCCATTACCCGCTACGAACCAGCCGACATCTTGAGTCGTTTTCAGCAGCAACTGAATGATCTATGGCGCGCCGCGCCGGATAGTGAAAGCAGTAACGTTGCGACCAGTGCTTGGATGCCGTTAGTCGATATAAAGGAAGAACCCGAAAGGTTCATCATCAAGGCCGATCTTCCAGGCGTTAAGCCGGATGAAATTGAAATCACCATGGAGAACGGTGCGCTCACCATTCGGGGCGAACGCAGCCATGAAAAGGAGGAAAACAAGGGTGGGTTCCACCGTCTGGAACGTTCCCGTGGCGTTTTTTACCGCCGTTTCGCCATGCCGGATACCGCAGATGCCGAACAAATAAAAGCCTCTAACAAAGACGGTGTTCTCGAGATTGAGATCCCTAAACGGGTGGCCATTCGGGGCCGTAAAATTGAGGTAAAAAGCTAACCAGCGACGGGGCCAGCTGGCCTCGCGATGGCGCGGGTGATGGTGGGGGGTGTTGCTCTCACCTCGCCCTGCAGGCGGGCGTGGGTTTTGTTCTCGCGGGTCCGGCTGAGTATTGGGCTAAATAGCCCGTGTTTTAGGGTAGTCACGTTCCCCTCGACGTTATCGCGACAGAGCAACCCAAGCACCCCAAAAGCTTTCTACCTCGGCCAACGTGCTGTCTTATGGCGACGCCGGTGCGCTCCCCCGAGGTGCCCACGGCAAGACCACCAGGGCCGCAACTGCGAAGCCGCTGCCTAACCAGAAGGCGATTTCAGGTCGACCGTGGCTCCACAGAATGCCCGCCATCACACTCGCAATGAGTGCGCCGGCACCCTGAAGAAAACCCAATAAGCCCAGCGCAGAAGCCAAACGCACCCGCGGTGCGTAATCCACCACCATGGCGCGTGCGGCACCCTCGGTACAGGCCAAACTGACGCCCGTCAAACCAAAGAGCGCCCAAATCAGCCACGATGAATCTCGCCCTAGCGTGGCGAAACCGGCATAACTCACCGCAAACAGCCCCCATCCCGTTGCCAGTACAGGCCAGCGACCATGACGGTCGCTAAGCATCCCGGCGGGATAGCTGGCAATGCTGGACGCTGCATTAAAAAATGCATAAAGCAAAATACATTTCACGGGCGACGCTCCAAGATCTAGCGCGCGCAACAATAAAAACGTCTCGCTGGAATTGCCCAACGTGAACAACACAGGCCCGATCATCGCCAGCCAGAAATTTTTGCCAAAAGGAACGTTCGATGACTGAATAAAATCTTTTTTCCGTTGCGCCACCTGCGCTGGCGGCGTTCGCGCAATCAGCCAGGTGAGAAAAAACGCAATGCCTGAGGACAGTGCGGCGATGGCGAAGATGATGCGGAAGCTGGGCGCGTCCTGCGGCGTCGCCGCGCGCCAGCCCAGCAGCCACGTCAGCAGTGCTGCGGCAATCAGCGCGCCGCCAACCCCGCCTAGCGAATCTAGCGTGCGGTGAAAACCGAACGCGCGCCCGCGATCCTCAACGGCAACAATGTCCGCGATGATCGCGTCGCGTGGCGCGCCGCGAACGCCTTTTCCAATGCGGTCTAGGGTTCGTCCGAAGAAAACAAAGCCCCAATGGGTGGCGGCCATGACCAATAATTTCCCCATGAAGGCGAGCCCGTAGCCGCGGCCAACCCAACGCACGCGGTGGCCTGTGGCATCGCTGTAGTAGCCGGTTAGCCCTCGCATGATGCTGACAATGGCCTCCGCGAAGCCCTCGATTAGGCCCAGCGCAGCGGGACTGGCGCCCAGTACACCGGTGACGAAGATGGGCAATAAGGGATAGGTCATTTCCCCAGCAAGATCGGCGAAGAGACTGATAGAGCCGAGAATCCACAGCAGCCTAGGAAGCGGTGGGCGAGTCGCGCGCGACATCATCGAACGTTTTGGAGCCGAATCATTAGGCTGGCCTTTTCTCTATCACGGCGCTTGCTGGGGACTCCCAGAAAACGTGACCGCGCGAACCCCCCGGCCTAGCGAATGCCGGGACGCTTGGCACCGGCGCCCGAAGGCACCGAGCATCGCCCTTTCGTTAGAAAGATCCCAGCCT
>CAIPNE010000683.1 GCA_903866355.1 uncultured Gammaproteobacteria bacterium | reverse complement strand
CTCGAGCGCCGCCGTGCGACTGGGACGATCGGCGTGACCACCCAAGGCACCTTGGGCTAGCACGCTAGCTCGAACTTGCGCCACGCCCCTCGGCCCAAGCGCTTGCGGCGCAACGCTACCCTGCTGCATGACTAAGCCGTAGGGCCGCTGCTCGGTCGTCAGGTGTGCGATGGCTCGCGTGAGCACCGCTTCGATGGCCTGTGGCTCGATGGGAAACTGCTCCCACGGGATTTGCATGGTATCGAGCAACTCGCCGGTGATGGTGCCCATTAATGCGTGCTGCGGTTCGTCCGCGACGCCCGGCGCACCGCGATGTGTGCAAATGAGCAGCAGTGGGATGTGAAAAACATGCGTGAGCGACGTCAGTGGGCTGACGGCATTACCGAGGCCAGAATTCTGCATCATCGCCACCGCGAGTCGACCGCCGATGCTCGCCCCGGCAGCCGCGGCAACTGCGTCCCCCTCGTTGGCAGCCGAGACATACTGCAACGTGGGGTCGTCAATGACATGGTTGATAAACGGGGTGAGGAACGAACAGGGCACGCCGGCGTACCAAGTAAACCCCGCACGCCGCGCCGCTTCGACAAATTCAACTGCTTCAATCATGCGGCGTGCCAAGTTCTATTCGGCCATTGGTGGCGGGATGCGCGTTCACACGCCTGCGGTGCATTTTTCGTTAAGGCACGGTGCGAGCTGGGGTGACACCAGCCGCGCGGCAGTGTGCGTTGGCCGACCGCTGGGGGGCTGATCTCAGGGTCGGTCATGGGGTTATCCTCGGTAAGATTTCCTCACGCGCGCGGCGTAGGTCCGCGGGGAAATCGATTTCTATCCAGGGTGTGCCAGTAATGTCTTCAAATCCTGGGGCATGGTTTTCGGTGAGCAGCAGATCCCGGATGGCTTCTTCGTGTGGTTCACTGCTGCGCCCTGTATCAATGTAGCGCTCCGTCAGGCGCGCTAGGGCTGCGGCGGCGGCTGGTGCGAATTTAAAAAAGCCAACCGACTCCCCCGCGAAATCGAACGCGATGGCGGGATCTGGGCGCTTGCGAAATTCCACGATAGCGTTTTGGCGCACGCAAATTTTGACTGGCTCGTCGCCCGGTGGGTAGTCGCGATCGAGCAACAGGCAGTTTTGTATCGGACTGTTGACCAAGCGCGCGAGGAGGCTAGGGCAATACAGCACGTCGGCGTCCAGCACGAGGATATCTGCGCCGCTAGTGAGGGCCGCGCGGACCGCCCACAGGCTGCGCACGCTACCCAGACGGTATTGAGTGTTGATGACACACTGCACCTCCGGGTGGCCGGTGCGCTGGATCTCGGTGGTGAGATGGTCGGCCTGATGGCCCACGCAGACCGTCACGCGACGCACGTTTAACTGCGACAGATTTTCCAGTTGGCGGGCCATCAGCGACTGCCCGCCAATTTCCAGCAAAGCCTTGGGCTGACTCTCGGGCAGGTCGAGCCGACTCCCAACACCGGCGGCGAGGATAATCGCGTGCATCTCAGCGCGCTGCACGCGGGCGTTCCGGGTGACTAAACCATTCAACCGCCGCTGCGATCGCCGCTCCGGCGGGGCGACTCACATAGCCCAGTTCGCGTCGCGCGCGGCTGGAGTCGAAGTACATTTTTTTGAGCGACATCCGCAGACCATCCACCGTAATTTGAGGTTCAGAACCGTTAGTGAGCCACGCCCAAGCTTCGCCTACGATGGCAATGGGTAGGATTGCTGCTCTGGGGATTTCAATCATCGGCGGCGCACGATTGGCGAGTTTGGCGATGGCTGTCAAGATTTGGCGCAGCGAGAGATCTTCTCCGCCCAGAATATAACGGCGACCCACGGTGCCCGCATCGAACGCCAGCAAATGGCCGTGCGCCACATCCTCGACGTGCACCAGATTAAGCCCCGTGTCGACAAAGGCCGGGATTCTGCCGAAATAGGCGTCCCGAACCATCCGGCCCGTTGGGGTGGGTTTGATGTCGTGGGGTCCGATCGGGGTTGATGGATTCACGATAACCGCTGGCAAACCGCGCTCCACTACCAGCTGGTCG
>CAIPNE010000682.1 GCA_903866355.1 uncultured Gammaproteobacteria bacterium | reverse complement strand
CGCCACGGTGTTAGCGTCAATGTTGATTCTCGCGCCAAGGTGCCCAGAAGCCTCCACTTGGCCATCGACCGTCAGTTCACCCAAAATGGGACTGTTGGAACTGCCAAGGAACATCTGGCCGCGTTCTTGCGATCCCTGCGCCAATGCCCGCACGGTGCCGTGCAGCGCCACCACGCTACCACCATTGAGGACCGACACCAGCGCGTTGGTTCGCGCGGCACTGTCGCCAGAGGCCAGTAGCGCCGTGGTCTCGTTACCGCTGAGCACCACACCTTGGGCGCTCACTGTGCCGTGGCCTTGGAGCCTGATGGCCGCGTCCCCGCCGGACGTCCCATGCGCTAGGGCGTGAGCCGCGCCGATTTGGATGTTATTGGCGTAGATGCCAATGTTGGCTTGGCGGCCCTCAGCCTTGATGAGTCCGGTGACGTTGATGCTAGCCGCCCCGGCGGCCAAGTAACTACCCAGGTCGATTCGGGCCATGGCGCTGCTGCCGGAGGGCAGGCTCTTAACCCGAATGTCGCCGGTTACGCTGAGGTGACCGCCGCTTTCCGGACTTAGCTGGACGTGGACGGCCCCGTTGTCCGAGGCAAGCACGTTGCCATTGACGGTGATGGCGTAGCCCTCTACCTCTACGGAGCCACCCTTGGCCGTTAGCGCCGTGGCAACCGCGGTGGCGCTGCTCAGTTTGCCCGCCCGGATAGTGATTTCCTTCGCCGTGACCCCGCCCAAAGCCACGTGGCCCGTTTGGCTGCCCGCCAGCGCCAAGAATTTGCCCCCGATATCGATGCTGACTGGGCTAAGGTTGATATCGCCCGCAGAGCCGCGGGCGAAACTGCTACTGGCCACAGTTCCCAGCTTAATGTGTAAGTCGCCAAGACCCGCCGCCGTGATCGTGAATGGCGAGGCTGTATCAACGTGGTTTGCGGCAACGGCACCTACGCTACTGTTGGCGATGAGGTCTAGCGACACGCCAAGGTTGAGCTGGCCTTCGATATAGTCTTTACCGATATAAGACCCACTGATGCTGTTGCCGGTGGAGGCGATCAGCAAGCGCGCCGGATCAATGACCAAGCGCCCGCCGCTGCCCACCGTCACCGCATGGGCGGCGACTGCTAAGCCGCCGTGGTGCGCGCTTAGCTCAACCAAACCACCTTTGCCGCCCGCCTCGCCGCCACGAGTGGCAACGCGTGCCCCATCGCGAACAGCCAGACTGTGCTCGGCGATGAGGCGCACGCTGCCGCCGTGACCCGCGCCAGTGCCTTCGGCCAAGACCTGCGCGGTCGGCGCGATTTCTACATCGTGGGTCGCGCTCACCAACACTTGGCCGCCCGTGGGGCCGCTGGCGTCTAGCGTGCCGCGGTTCACCACATCGCCACCGGTGGCGCTGAGGATGATTTCGCCGTTGTGCTCGGTAATGCCTTGGGCGCGGATAACGCCAGTATTGTTGACCGCCGTGGCAAGGAGGTCGTCGGCCACCTTGGCGGTGAGCAGTACGCGGCCACCGTTGGCCAATAGCGTGCCGGTGTTCTCTACCCCAGCGTGGCGCGCCAGCGTTTTTTCGTCGACCGCAAAATTAACCAGCCCGTTTTGGTCTAGCGACAGCGAGACCTTAGACCCAGCACCCAGTGCCACGGTGCCAAGGCGGGCTTCGATAAGGCCTTCGTTGGCCACGCGATCGCCGATGAGCACAGCGAATTGGCTGGTGTGGATTTCACCACTGTTGCGCACCTCGGCCTCGGCCGCCGCCGCGCCCTTGGTGAACACATAGCGGGAGTCCATGAAGTCTTGGTCGTTGATGTCCAGCACGCTGGCAACGAGGCCGGCGGTATCGACTTTGGCACCAGCGCCAAAATACACGCCCTGCGGATTGACCAAAAACACCCGGCCGTTGGCGTGCAGGTGGCCTAAAATTTGGGAAGCCTGCCCGCCCACCACGCGGTTGAGAATGGCCGAGGTGCTGCCCGGCTGCACAAACTGTACGTACTCTTGCCCGCCCACCGAAAAGGAATTCCAGTTGACGATGGCTTTATCGCCGCTTTGGGTAACGCGCGTGGTGTGGGCATCGGGTCGGGCAACCGCCACCGCGCCCGCAACCACTTGCTCACCCTGCGGCCCGGCCCAAACCGTGCCTGGCAACAGCGCCAGAGTGGCCCAAGAGGCGAGCGGCAAACGGGCATAGCGAATGGCGGCGGTCAGTGGCTTGATAACGTGACGTTTGATGGCGCTCATCTACTTTTACCCTAAGCCGCGTTTGCGGCCGTTATCCGTTTGTTGGCCTGATGGTAGGCCGCATAGCCCAACGTAGTAGCGAAGCAGTTCACGTTGCGTGATTCAGTCCGTGCCTGCTGGCCTCTCAATACTGCGCGTTGACCGAAAACCAAACCCGCAGGCCTTCGTTTTGATCCGAGGTTTGGTGCTGCCCGATGGGGTGCGCCAAGAGGAGATCAACCCCTACGCGGCCCAACGCCGTGGCGCTCCAACCCACCCCCGCACCGCTGAGTGAATCCTCCGCCCGGACGCCACGCACTTCGCTTTTTTTCCGGTAAACGGTACCGGTGTCGATGAAGGCCTTCACCCGTTGGCTGGCGAGCGCCGGCAAAAAAGACACCGGATGCTGGAGTTCCGCGCTCGCAAAAAAACCTTGGTCGCCCCCGACTTCAGAGGTTGGGTAAGCACGCACACTGGTGGGGCCGCCCAGACGGAACTGATCTAAATCCACCAGCGGATCGGCGGAGACCACCCCGGTGAAGCGCGTTAACAAACCTAATTTTTGCCAAACGTCACGGAAATGGCTTAAATCGACCTGCAACTTGGCAGCTTCGGTGTTGTTCTCGGGCACTAAACCGCCGGCGGCATCGAGCACCAACGGGGTGCCTTGGAAATTGGTGGACAGCGTCGCGCCCACGGTGCTGAAGCTTTGGTCTGGCGCCTGGTAGTTAAACAACGCGGTGAATTGGGCCAAGCTGAGATTGGCGCTGGACAGGGTATTGAGCGTGCTTTCTTCTTGGCTGGTGACCGTGCGGTCGTAGCCCACGCCGATAAAGAGGTTCTTGCGTGGCGCGCGCCACACTGGGTGCAAAAAATTGACGCCAAAATTCTGGCCATCGCCGTTAATGTCCAGCGCCGCCACGCTAGCACCCAACGTTTTGGCATTAACGTGGTAGTCGTAGCCAGAGTAATAGACCGATGCCCGCGTGCCCCATGGCGACACCGGCATGCTGTAGGCCGCGCGTCCGTAGTGCAGTAAATCGGCAGAGGCGTACAAGCCGGAAAAATCGAAGCGATCACCAATGCCCAACAAACCGTTGAGCGCCGCATCCGCCTGTATTTGATACTGGCCTAAGCTTTCACGACCGTAATTATTGACCTGAAGGTCGCCCTCCAGAGGGGTTTCTTGGGTCTGCACCACGAGATCAGAGGTACCAAAGTCCGCACCCGGCTGCATGACCGCGCGGGCGTCGAGCCCTGGAAGGTCGTTGAGCATGAGGATTTCGTGCTCCAGCGGCGCGCTGGTCACCACCTCCCCAGGCTTGAGGTCGTTGAGCTGCCAAAGGATAAAATTAGCCCGGTAATGTTGGTTGCCCTCCACCGTTATTTTGCCCAACCGGCCTTCAATGACTTGCAGTTGAATTTGGCCCGAGGAGACTTTCTGCTCCGGCACAATGGCAGACGCCAGCGTATAGCCGTGCTCACGGTAGTAGCGGGTGACTTGGTCGGCCACATCGTAGATTTCTTGGAGCGTGAGTTCCTTGCCGGCGTAAGGCGCGACCACGGTTTGGAGTTCTGCCGGCGAGATGGCCGAACTCCCGGTGATGTCGAAGCCCTGGATCAGAATTTTGCGCCCACCAGCGGGCACGCCGTGGGTGGGCACGGGCGCCACAAAAGGCGTTGCCGGCTGCGCGGCAGGCGGCATTGCCAGCGGTCGGCGAAGTTGGTCTTGGATAGCCCCTGGCGTCGGCACGGCCTGCGCCCAAACGCTGGGTACGGCGGCCCCTAGGGTGAGGGCCAGCGATAGTAGGGAGATTGCGTTTCTGCTCACGGGCATTGCTCGGCCATTGATGATTTGCAGGGCAAGTGTAAGTTCTAACTAGTTTGAAAATCCAGTAAAAAAACGCTAGCGGAGCGGCGTTCGAGGAACAGTGAGTAGTGAGGCGTGGGGCGCCATTTTCGCCTGCCACGCCGACCCTACTGCGCACGGCGTTACCCTGCGGGCGTTTAAGCTTATACAATCACCTAGCTCGCTATTAGCGCGTGGAAAAAGAATGACTCAAGGTAAAAAACAGCGCTTTGATCGCAGCCAACTAACGGGTGGCATGGCGCTCGATCAAACCGACTGCCTAGTGCGCCATCGGCCTGCGCGACAGGTCATGCGATGAGCGAGCGCTCGTACTGTCGATTAACTTGATCGCTTCAACGCAGCACACCACATGCTAATGAACGCGCTGGGCGCCTTGGCGATTTTGGGCTACCTAGCGGCCGCCATCGTGCTGATCTGGCCGGCCCTGGCCGCACACGGGCACCCCGCCGCCCATCTGCGACTGGCTAAAACACTGCTCGCCGGCGCATTGATCGCGCATGCCGTGGTGCTAGCACACCTGACCTTCACGCCGCAGGGTTTCAATGTGAGCGTGGTGAGCGCCGGGTCTTTGGTCGCTGGGTGTAGTGCCGGCACGCTGCTAGTGCTCTGGCTACGCCGGCCGCTGGAGAGCTTGGCGGTGGTCATCCTGCCGTTGGCAGCTTTTGCGCTGGGGCTGGATCTGGTGCTGCCCACCACCCTCGTCTTGGCGGAGTCCCTGCCGCCAGGGCTACGCATCCACATTGCCTTAGCCGTTGCCGCCTATAGCCTGTTTGCAATCGCCGCTTTGCAGGCCATTTTTATCGCGCTGGCCGAGCACAAACTACGGCAGCGGCATCCCATCCTGCATTTCCTACCGCCGCTGCCCACCATGGAAAACGTGATGTTTCAGCTCACCTTGCTGGCTTTTGTGCTGTTGACGCTCAGCCTGCTGTTGGGGGCATTGTTTATCGAGAACATCCGCGCCCAGCATCTGGCCCACAAAATCGTGTTTTCCGTGCTGGCGTGGGGGGTGTTTGCGACGCTGGTGGTGGGCCGTTGGCGCTATGGTTGGCGGGGCCGTCACGGCGTGAAATTTGTGAGCGCGGGCTTTGCGCTGCTGGCGCT
>CAIPNE010000681.1 GCA_903866355.1 uncultured Gammaproteobacteria bacterium | reverse complement strand
CGCGTGCCGATCCTCCTTGCCCGTGCTGGCGACGGCACACTGCGTGGCCTCATCAACAGTTGTCGTCACCGCGGCACCCTGTTGTGCCCGCTGCGCAAAGGCAACCAGCGGGTCCATGTTTGCCACTATCACGGCTGGCAGTACAGCAGCGCCGGACGCAATCTCGGCATCACCGGTGCGGCGGCCGGCCAGTACCCGGCTAACTTTGTGGATGACACCCACGACCTATTGCCAGTCGCGCGCATCGCTAGCTATCGCGGTTTTATTTTTGCCAGCCTGTCTAACGACGTGCCGACCCTCGAGGCGCATTTGGGCGAGGCCCGCATATTTTTAGATTTAGTCGCTGACCAAGGGCCGAACGGTTTGGAATACGTGCCCGGCACGGTGTCTTACACCTTCGATGCCAACTGGAAGTTTCAGTTCGAGAATGGTTTAGATTTTTATCATTTTGCTGCCACCCACAGCTCTTTTGTCCAAATCCTGCGCCAGCGGCCGCCGCCGCCGTTGCCGCCCGACCTGCCGACCGATTTGCAAGATCCCGATCCCCAAGCCCAAGGCTCCTACAGTTTTCCTTACGGCCACGCCGTGACTTGGTCGGTCGGCATTCCCGGACAAGGCGCGGAGCGCCGCCCGTTACCCCGAGATCCCGCGCTGTTTGCCCAAGTGCGCGCCCTCCAAGGCGCCACGCGCACTAAATGGCTGCTGCGGCAGCGCAATCTCACCATTTTTCCCAATCTGCAAATTGTGGATATTCAGTCTTTACAGTTGCGGGTTTGGCAGCCGCTCGCCGTCGATAAAACACGCATGGTCTCAAATTGCCTAGCCCCCATCGGGGAAAGCAACGCCGCACGGAGCTTTCGTATCCGGCAGTACGAAGAGTTCTTCAACCCCAGCGGGCTGGCCACCGCCGACGACAACGTCATGTACGCGTTTTGTCAGGCGGGTTATGCGGGCGCAGCACAGGGCACGGGGTCTCAGGGCTACGCGCGCGGGTTAGGCGCGCGTCCTGATCAACCACCCCATTACGCCGCAGAACTCGGGCTGCGCGCGGCTGACTGGGCTTACGGCACCCTGGAATTTGGCGATGAATCCTGTTTTCACGCGGGCCATCGCGAGTGGCTGCGCTTGATGTCGAGAGGGTCTTAAGGATGAACAACGCGGAAAATTTGCGCATCGCAACCGAGCTACTCATCCACGAAGGCCGCCTGCTAGACCAACGCGACTGGAGCGCATGGCTGGCTCTCTACGCGGCCGACGCGGTGTATTGGGTGCCGGCGTGGCGCAACGAAGGGGAGGAAACCGCCGACCCCGAGCGCGAGGTCTCGTTGATTTATCACGCGCAGCGAGTGGGTTTGGAAGAGCGGGTGATGCGCGTACGCTCGCGCCAATCGGTGACCACCCTGCCACTACCGCGCACCACACACTTTATCGCCAACGTGGCACTGGTCCCGCACAACGGGGACGCCATCACCGCGCAGGCCAGTTGGATGGTGCAAATCTATGAGCCGCGCACCAGCCTACAACGGGTGCATTTCGGCCACTGTGAGGTCACGCTAGCGCGGGTGGATCAGCGCTGGGAAATCACGCGTAAAACGATTCATCTACAGAACGACTGCGTTGCCGCGGTGCTGGACTTCTACCTCCTGTGACCCGCACCCCAAGCCCGGCGCGGGGTGAGGGTTAGCGCGCGGGCAGTGCCGCGGTGGGGCTGGCGGCCAGCCTGTCACCCCACCGCGGATCCGCTGGGTCGCTCTTTTAAGGCCGTCCGCAACGCCTGAGCCACGCGGGCCATCTCGGCTTCTAGTTCGCCAAGATGGTCCGCGGCGGCACTTAGCTGCCCTTCGCGGGCCAGCAACTCTACCCGCTCACAGCCCGTGGCAAGTGCCATCGCCCCGAGGTTGCTGCTACTGGATTTAAGGGCGTGGGCCGCGCGGCGCAACGTCTCAAAATGCTTGACCTCGATGGCGTCCCGCATCGTCTTTAGCAGCAACGGGCCCTCTTCAATGAAAACCTGCAGCACGGTATTAAAAATATCCGGGGCGGCGTCGCTCTGGAGTTGGCGGATACTTTCTAAATGCGTGAGGTTGACCGCACTCACCGCGGGCGCAACGGGTTCCTCCACAGCAACGTGGCGTTGCACGGGCGCGAGTAGCGTCGTGGGGCTCTCGTCCACGGCCAAACAACGCACAATCGCGTCACTTAATTGTTCGGGTGAAAAGGGTTTAGACAAATAATCGTCCATCCCAGCGGCCAAGCAGCGCTCCCGGTCAAATTGCAGGGCGTTGGCGGTAACCGCGATAATCGGCACGCGCGTTAGCACTAAGCCCTGCGCACGCCGGGCACTTTCCAGCTCGCGGATGCGGGCCGCAGCTTCAAAGCCATCCATTTCTGGCATCAGACAATCCATTAGCACCGCGTCGTATGGGGTCGCTTGGAATTGAGCAACAGCCTCTTGCCCATTGTTCACCGCATCAACCTGCCACCCCAGCCGATGCAGGATCGCCACAGCAATGATCCGGTTCACGTGGTTGTCTTCCGCCAGCAGGGCGCGTAAGCCTTGTGAGTTAGCCGGCTTAACCGTCGAGTACCACGTTTGGGCTACGAGGGGCGCGTCTTGCACCCGGCCAAAAGGTAGCCTGAATGAAAATTTTGAACCCAGTCCCAAGGCGCTCGAGACCTGCAGCGTGCCACCCATTAAACCCACCAAGTCTTGGCTTATCACCAGCCCCAAACCGCTGCCCCCGTACAGCCGCGTGGTCGAACT
>CAIPNE010000680.1 GCA_903866355.1 uncultured Gammaproteobacteria bacterium | reverse complement strand
GCGCGATTTCTGCGCCCATCCGCAAGCGCGGCGCAGCCACTAAAATTTGATGCCCGTATTCGGTATGCCGATTGATTTCCGCGCGTTCCTCGCTGTTGAGCCCAGCACGTTTTTTGAGCACGGCCGCATCCACGCTCATTTTGCCGACATCATGGAGTTGGGCGCTGTAACGCAGTTCATCGCACCAAGGTGCGGGCAGACCGAGCTCGCAGGCGATGAAATAACTGTACTCATTCACCCGCACAATGTGATTGCCGGTTTCTTCGTCGTGGATCTCGGCCGCACGCGCCAGCAACCGAACCGACAGCTGGAAAGCTTCTTCCGTTTCGCCTTGGAGCCGCGTGATGCGGGTCTGTTGAGCGTTGAGCGTGCGATTACGCTCACGTAATTTGGCATTCTGGGTGCGAATTTTCTCCAGCATTGTGGCCCGCTCAATGGTGCCGCCTAACACCTGCGCGATGGGCCAAATGAGATCTTCGAGCGTCCGGTCGAAAGGCACCGGAGCCTGCCGTTTGCGTGGGCGGCAATTAATCAGCTGGACCACGCCAATGACCTCGTTGGCGTAGTTTTTCAAGGGGAAACACAGCATGGAATGTGTTTGGTAGGCCGGGTGCTCGCGGCTCGGGTCAAATTTAAACGGGCTGCGCCGCGGTATGGCATACACGTCGTCCACGCGCACCATCTTGCCCGTGTTTGCGACATGGCCGGCGATAGTCCCGGCTCCAATGGGCACGATGAAATCGGCGGAGGCGACCGGAATGGCGTCGTTTTGGATGCTTGCCGGCTCTAGCCAGCGGCGCGTCCCGCGCTGCTGAGCGATAAAAATAGTGCCGGCCTCGGCCTTGGTGAGCAGCCGACTTTTACTGAGGATTCGGTCCAGCAGTTCTGCCAGCGACTGTTGGCGTTGGCCTTCGACAAACTGGAGAAAATCAAGGATTAAATTGGTGGACACTGCAATTTCTCTGCGCGTAGCGTTAGCGCCTGCGCGCGTTCTTTCGTCGTGGTTCAAGCTGACACGCCACTTAGTCTAAAGCGCCGCCCGTGCGCCGTCCGTGGCCGCGAGTTCATAGGATATACTCGCGCTTTCTTCCGCTACAACCCAGATAAGTGCCGATGGCAGGCTATGGTGCGTTTCCATGCACGCCGGCTCGCGGCCTGGAATATTGAATAACATGGCCAGTGGTTTCCCCGAATTTAAGCAACTTAGCCAGCCCGCGCTGGAAAACGACATCCTCGCGTGGTGGGACTCCGCCCATATTTTTGAGCGCTGCGTGGCCGAGCGCGCGCAGGCGCCGGGTTTTAGCTTCTACGAAGGCCCGCCAACGGCCAACGGCCGTCCCGGTATTCACCATGTGCTCAGTCGCACCATCAAGGATCTCTTTTGCCGTTATAAGACCCTCAAGGGCTATCGGGTTTATCGCAAAGCCGGGTGGGATACGCATGGTTTACCCGTCGAAATCGAAGTAGAAAAAGCGCTGGGTCTGGATGGCCGCGCGCAAATCGAAGCCTTCGGCATCGCGCAGTTCAATCAGGCCTGCCGGGATAGCGTCAATCGCTACAAGCGCGACTGGGATGACATCACGCGCCGCATCGGTTATTGGGTCGACCTCGAAGACCCCTATGTGACTTACGAGACCGACTACATCGAATCGGTGTGGTGGTTGGTCAAACGAATCCACGAACGAGGTCTGCTCTACAAAGGCTACAAAATTGCGTGGTACAGCCCTGGCAGCGGCACGGTGCTGTCTTCGCATGAGGTGAGCCTAGGCTACAAAGAAGTCACCGATCCCAGTGTTTATGTGCGCTTTCGGCTCACCGACGAACCGACCTGCAGTTTTTTGGCGTGGACTACCACCCCTTGGACCTTGTTATCCAACGTCGGGCTCGCGGTGGGACCCGCCATTACTTACCTCAAAGTGCGGCTGACCAGCGGGGAGCATGCCGGGGAAGATTTAATCCTCGCTGAGGCGCGCGTGGCGAGCCTGCAGGCGGAATACACCATTCTCGAGAGTATGCGTGGGACGGCACTGGCCGGGATGCGCTACCAGCGCCTGTTTGATTTACCGAACGCGCCGTTGCCGGCGCAGGCATGGTGGGTCGAGTTAGCCGACTATGTCACCACCGATGAGGGCACTGGGATTGTTCATATCGCGCCCGCTTTTGGCGCGGAAGATTATGAAGTGGGTCAACGGGCAGGGCTGCCGATGCTCAACCCGGTAGCCGCCGATGGGAAGTTTATCGAGGGCACGCCGCTGGTGG